>CAJJPW010000067.1 GCA_905193725.1 uncultured Eubacteriales bacterium | reverse complement strand
CATTCTTCCATTAGCATCATAGAACACCGCATTCTCCCAATGCATTTCAAAATTATTTCTGTTTTCAAAACCAAAACCACAATGTAATACAAGCAGATGATGTCCTTCATCATATATGATTTTCTTTGTCAAAATATCCGTCGCAATTTTGTTGTTGATTCCGGTCTCCCGAATGTATACCGGTACTTCCATTCTTTTAATCGCGCTATACGGATACGGTACATTTAATGTTTTAGTTGCTCTAGTTTCCACGCTGCCTACCACACGGTTAGAAAGCGTCCCTCCATTGTAGAGGAAGGCATTGGTGGATCCTCTCAGAGAGGGATCTGTGGTATCAACCAATTCGCCATTCACATCGATTCGGTCGGTAATTTCTCCTTCAGCACTGACACTGCCAAACACCTGTTCATACCGGTTGGCATCTTTCCCCTCTTGGGTAGTGCTGTTTAAGTACTCCCGCACTACATAGAGGTATTCATATCCCTCTGTGTCGTACTTGGGCAGTTGTGTGTTTCCATCTACAGTAAACCGAATAGTCTGGGCATTCCCCTCAGGGTCTGTATCCAGCTCTACTGTGGCAATGGTGCCATCGCTGTTTCGGACGGGTGAGGCGGTAGTGTAGTCATGCCCTACCCGGTATCTCCACAGTTGAAGTTCCCCCGTAGGTCTCGATTGAACCGCCTCCGTGGTACCCTCGTCCAGCCATACTTTAGTGGACACATACTGTTTGGTCCCCGTGAGGGTTAAGATGAGAGTTCCTCCAGGGTGTACTTTATCCACCACCGAGCCAAAGTTAGGGGCGGCTGTGTTGTCATAAGAGGGGGCAAAATAATCTCCCTGCTCAAGCGAATCCACCGTGAGTTTTGAGTCGTCTATTTTCTCCACTGTATAGTTGATGAGCGTTCCATCTAAGTTATACTTCCAAGTTCCTTGTATAGACATCTGACCAGATGTAGGATTCTCTGGGTCAGCAGATGGATCTAAAGCTGTTTTGATCACATCTTCCAGTTCTTTGAGCGTATATTTAGAAATCTCCTCACTTGTTTGAACCACTAGTTGAAAGTTTTTTAATATGGCATCTGTAATACCCGGTGCGCTCCCCAAGTCTCCCCAGCGCAATTTTACTTGAAAGGAAATATCTGTCTCCAGCATATAGTACCATCCTACTCCGTTGTTGGCAGCTGGATAGCTTTCCAAGTCATCCACATCTACGAAGCTATACTGTTCCACATCTGGAGGTTCAATACTCCAGGTAATGCTATGCTGTGTGGTATCCCCATAGGAGTCTATACAGGTAATTTGAGAAGGCAGGGTATTGGCGCCAATGGAGTAATAGTACGTGCCCACACCTCTTAAGGTAACTGTAGGTACTGGCACCGCATCCATTCCCAACTGCTCAATGGTCTTTTCGGTCAGCTCTACCTTTTTCCCACCGTCCATGGAAAAATACAGTTTTGGAGTATATACCGAAGTCGCTGGCCTAGCGTCAGCCTCGTTATTATTATCTACCCAGAAGATGGTTTGCGTAAGCGCCTCTCGATAGGCGTCAATTTTAATAGGCTCTTCCTGGTGAATACGATTGTCCTGTGGAAGGGTGTTTTGCGCTTGTGGTGGATTTTCCACTTGTGGAAGCTGTTCTGCGGGTTGCTTTTCTTTTAACTTTAATAGTATCTGAGCCTTCTCTTCACTTTTCTGTTCTTCCACATCGGCACTTATGGCAATGGAAGTGGCGCTGGCCTCTACCTCTAGGTTGGCGTCTTCCAAAACATCAGCCTGAAGCGTCATCGCCTGCCCGTGAAGTGTCAATTTAACATTCAGGTCTGAGAGGACCTCTTCTATTGGCTCTTGCTCGCCGTTTTCGCGAATGATTTCTAGCGTAAACTCTTTTTCACTAGTACCTACAATTTCCACTTGAACATCTTGAGGCAAGCCACTTAACGTAGCGACTGTCAGCTCTCCCTGTACAATCTGCCCGGTCTGTGGGTCAAAGGTCATCTGATCCGTCTGCCAAGATAGTCCCTCAGGCAGTTTGGCCTTTAACTGCACTACCTGTTTTTGGGTGTAGACCACCCCTGTATCCTGCCTATTGCCTGAAATAGCCTGTACAGTAAAGTCAAAATCGGGTAACTCCTCCCCTCCTTCTATGGTAACTTCTTCCTCTGCGGACACTGAAGCCTCCCATCCGAAGTCCGCTATATAGCCAAACTTACTTATTTTCATTTTTGTAGTAAGTACCTTATCCTCTTCTCCATAAAAAGTCGTGGCAATATCCTCTTCTGACACATCGATATCAAAAGGTGCCGTTGTGCCATTGGGCACTTGAAACGTGAGTTCTGCCTTTAGTGCATTGTGCTCCCCGTCTAACGCAAAGCATATCTGGGCACCTTGGTCTGCCATATCCTGTAGAGAGACCTCCACTCCCTCTTGGGTGGTGATCGTGTTCTGTTCTACAAAAGTCTTGAGCGCCGCTGCTTCCTTCTCCGTGAGCTGAATTGCAACATCTGCCGATCCCTCTTCTGCATCATTTAGCTGTGCCTCCAACGATACCGTTATGCTATTTCCCGTCTCTACTTGAGACTCCTGCACATTTTGCCCCCACAATATTTCTAGGCTTGGCAGCTTACCGGTATTTTGCTCTCCATCTTGTTCGGTGGGGTTACTACCGGGTTGGCCGCTGTCTGTAGGCTGTACTTCACCATTTTGGTCCATCGGCCCCTCGTCAACTGCCAAAGCAAATTGATAGAAAACAGGGAGGGTAATTACCATACATACTGCCAGCAGTATCGCTATAAACCGTTTCTCTGTAAAAAATTTTCTCTTTTTATTTTTGCTTCTCGTTTCCATTTTTTCACCATCCTCAATGTACGAATTTCGCTCTAGAAAAGCCTAACTGCAAAGCAGAGTTGATAAAATTGATATGTCATAAATCCCTAATCTAAAAGCTATTTTTATATATATAAAATGGTTTCCACATCATCTATCACCTGTCCTTCACCCTTCACAGAAGATTGACTATATGCTGACAAAGCCATAAAAATTCGCTATATTATCCTATATTTTGGGATTAACGCAATTATGGCGTATCTAAAATCCTTCTGGGACTTTCTCGATTTCCATCTCCCTCCATGGATATGCAAAGACAAAAGCTTTCATGTCTACTAACGAGTAAAAAGCTCTATCAAATCAGAGAGTTCATATCTAAGTTGTTTTTCCCTTGAATTGTAATGATTTTAGATGTTCATCTCCCTGCCATCCCCTCTTTCTTCCGATATTTTCCCCTACCGATTTGCCCTTAGGCCTAGGTGCATTTATTTGACACGTACTCGGATTTTGAAAAAGTACGCAAGTCGATGTCCCCTTAAAATTGTCTATTACATGCACGTTTAGTTAGCTGTTTTTTTCTTTTACATATTATTTTTACTTTTCAGGTATCGCTAACCGCATCCATCCCAACCTAGCCTATGCTAGTTTTTCCCATAATGTCACATCTTTTATATCAATTGACATGAATATTTTGATAACCAAATGGATATCATATGCACAATATAGCAAAATTCTGTTATATCGTCAAGATATCCATATGGATATCAGGAGTAAAGTATGAGCTACTATAGAAGAATACGAGAACTTAGAGAGGATCACGATTTAACGCAGCGAGAAATTGCTAAAATACTGCACATGCCTCAACCCCAGTATTACCGTTACGAACAAGGGTTTCGAGACATTCCCACTGACATACTCATCGCGCTGGCGGATCTCTACCAAACATCCACTGATTACATTTTAGGGAGAACCAACGACCCTTCGTTTCATCCGGTCAAAAAATGAGAGTCTCCTTCCAATGATTTATTGCCATCGATCCGGCTCTAGGGCATTCAGCATGTCTGATTAGGCTTTGAATTTTTAGTACCTGCGTTTTTACCACAGCATTCATGGAAATTGCTGAAATTTAGGCTTTTCAATCTATTTTTTGCCCAAAATTAAGAAGTAGAAAAAAACTTTAGCAATCGTTTTGCCAAAGTCTCTTGCGAGTGCTATTTGCAAAATCTATGAGATGTTAGATAAATTCTTTCGTTTTTTTAAAATCCACCATTCGTGGAAATAAAAGCCGACAATATTTACATGTCAAACTGTTATCTTATTTTTTTTGCTACTTGATAAAGAAATATGGCCATCCTCTTTTTTAGCGCAGATCCTGGATTAAAAATTGCAAAAAAATAAGGATATTTCCATATACATGATTGGAATATCCTTTTTCTGCACAATTTATAAAATCTGCATGCGTTACGTAATTGTTTTCCTTATAGCAGCTTTTCATCCTGTTCTCGTTGTCTCTTTTTCTTCCAGCCCTTCACTGCTAGCATGGCAATCACAGCCGCCAGAACTACCCCTGCTATGAGATAAATTACCCATGAGGGAGATTCCTTTTTTTCCATCTCTTGGCTAGTAGGCTGTACCGTCTTTTTTTCCACTGTGGTTGCAAGAGAAATGGTCTTCTCATAGCTCTGGCCGTAGTCGTCTTCATAGGAGAGCAGTACGGTTCCCTTCAAATCACCCAATACATCCTCTCCCACACGGAAATTTGCCGATCCCATTTTAGATTCCCCAGGCTGCATGGTGCCCAGCAAAACGCTGCTTCCACTGGCCATTTCTGGGATATCAAAGGTGAGCAGTACATTATATAAAGTGCTTTTCCCTAGATTCATCACATTCATGGAAAATGCAGCTGTATCTCCCTGAGCCACTTTTTCCGGCCAAATGGGCCTATCGTATTCCAGCCGCACCTGCTGACGAATCTCTAGAATGATCTGGTCCACCGCTGTCAGCGCCAGGCCATTTTCGTCTTCATACTCCATAGTGATGCTCACGCTGTGGGGACGGGAGGTTGCCGTATGGACCGCTCTTATAGGGATTTGCCAGACGTACTCCCCATCCTTTTTGATCTCCTTACAGTAGCCCCCGCTGGTCTTCAGAGGCAGAATTTCTCCACTTTCCTCTTCAAGGGAAAATTTGATGTTCTTGGCCTTCTGCGCGCTGCTGGTGTTTCTCACCCTAATATCCAGCATGCCCTCTGCCCCTGCCTCTAAATGCTCTGGCTTTAGGGCATAATCGATGATCATCAGTTTAGGTGCAGGCTTAGGCGTTGCGCTTGTTATTTCCTGGGCACTGGTTGGTTCAGCTCCTAACTCATCAGCACTCTTACCATCTTTTATCGCCACATATAAAGTATTGTCCTGGGAAATACTGCTGCCATCTTCCCCGCTTCCCTGCAATGACAACACCACCGGATAACTGCCATTGAGCCTGTCCTCTGTTAAAGGTAGCGTGAAGCTGACCAGATAGCATTCCACCACTTCATCCTCAAATGTGTATCTCTTTTTTTCAAATTCTTTTTGATAATTCCGATAGACAAAGGGAGATTGGCTCGCATCTCCTAGCCCCACAGAAACTGTAAGGGGTCCCTCTAGCTTCTCAGTCAAAATGGGCAACACGATAACTGCCTGATTGTCTTCTATTACAGGGGCGTACCCCTGTTCATAGCTCCTTTTCATCCCCTCATATACGTGCTTTGTATCAATCTGTAGCGTACTATTGGGCTGTTCTGGGCTGTCTGGCTGCTCAGAGGGCAAAGGCGTATTGCTAGGCTCTGGCGTTTCATTCTGGCTATTTTGCGCAGCCCACGCCATACCTGTGTTCAGCATAAACAGCAGGCAAATCACTAAGCATATTGTTTTTTTCATAGCTCACCTCAAAGTTCCCGAATATTGCTGACAATACTCGTCGCTAACATCTTCCTGACCTTTTTCCTGATGCTCCACCAGCAGACACCGGCGATCAGCGCAACAAACGCCACTGGTTGCCAGATTGGCAAGACATTTTGCTCCAACTCAGGATAGACAGACGCCAAATAACTGCAAAGCGCCAGTTCTAGCCCAATACCCAAAACTGTCCCTACCACTAGCATGGAGAGCATTTGCAGATGAAAGGAATGCAAAATATCGCGCTCTGAAGCGCCTACCGCCCGCAAGGTGCCGATCTGCCGTTTTCCTGCCCTTATTCTGGCAGACAGCACGTTGTTGACCATGCTAGTGCAAATGGCAAAAAACAAAATCACCAGTGCATAGGCGATGACGATCAAGCCAAAGGTAGTCTGACGGTTTTCCCGCTCTATGGCAATGTACGAGCGAACTTCACAGTTTTGCGTCCGCGCTGCCACCCACTCCAATTGCTCTTCCAAATAGATCTCCAGTTGGGTATCTGGGGGTTCTTCCAATGCTATTTTCAGTGAGCCATAAGGCACCTGATAACCCATAGCCTCTATCCCCTCACAGGTGGTGATAATGTCCCCCACATTTCCACTAAAAAAGTAGTCGAACTGCTCTACTAGAGATTGATCTACTAACCCTGGGTCAATGAGCGCGCCAATGCGAACGGTCGTGTCTTGGCGCACTGCATCTCTGGGCAATTCCTCTGGCTGCTGCCACTCTTCCCTAGAATACAGCAAACTGAGATGAAGCTCGTCTCCCGCGTGAAAGGTATCGTTTTGGGCGGTAAACACATAGGACTCTTGTGGTGAGAGGGTATAATCTACCTTCAGGCCCCATTCTCCCGATTTCCGTATGCCGTATTCTGCCGGCGCCACCACCAGCACCTCTTCTCCCGCCGCCAGTTTTTGCAGGTTGATCTCTCCTTCCAAAACATAGGGCTCCAGTTTTTGCAGCGCCGCTGAGTCGATGCCGACGCACTGCACCGGCAAGAACTCCCTGGCATAGCCATAGGTCTGCCGCACCTCTTCATACAGGGTGTGTTGCTGATTCTCTATCCAGTCGCCCGAATACCAATCCTGATACTCATCCCAGGCTATGTTGGCCATATCGTTGCCGTATCCCACATAAGGGGTGATCTCATCAAGCAAAATTTTAGGCGAAAAAAGCTTTTCCCCAGACGTCTCTTTCACATTGGGCAGCTCTTCTATCTCCATTCTGTCGCTTTGGGTCATCCCCGGCTTTCCGTATTCCACATCAAAAAATGGATCCATTTGCCAGTTATTTACCATTAGCATGTAGTCGCCCGAATCACTGGCATCATCCATCATTTCCTGTCGAATCACAGGGAAGGTCACAAACGACACCACCGAAAACATGGCTATGCTAATGGCTAATAGCAAGCTAATTCTCACCTGCCTAGCAGGGTACAACCTCATATTGCGCTCTGCCAGCAATTCTGGGAGGCGATATTCCCTTTTGGGTCTAATGCCCTTGCTCCGTTTCATTTTTCGGGCTAGATCCACGTTGCGGATGGCCTGCATAGGCGGTATGCTGGCTACTCGTCTTAAGGGAACTAGTGATGCCAAAAACACCACCAGCACTCCAAAGAGCGCCGCCACAAGAAGTACCAGGGCGCTCAAGTGGAAGGTAAATCCCTCTCCCATCAGATGTACCACTAGTGCCACACAGACACAGGAAAGCCCCAGGGCCAGTGGTATGGTTAGCGCCGCTAGCAGTAGAGTCTCCCGGACAAAAATGCGGCGAATCTGCCGTCTAGTGGCCCCCACTGCGCGCAGCAGGCCAATTTGATGCTTTCGTCCCTCTAGGTTTGCGGAAAAGGCATCCACAATCCACAGGCAAGAGGCTGCCACTAAAATAGCACAAATGACCCCCATGAAGACAAAGAGGAATAGCGTCTGCTCCTGCCCTTCCATGCCATCTATCAGCGAATTTTGGGCATTTAGGGCAACATCCACGCCGTTTTGCTGGCAATATTCCATGAACTTTGCGATATTTCCCTCGTCCTTGTGCGCCAGCATGCCGTATACGTTGTGCATTGCCCCCCCATCTGGGCTCACCGGTCCTGCCACAATGCCAGTGGGGTATGCCTGGGCCACGTTCTCCTGACCCCTGTCCTCCAAGAAGGGATATTGATCTTGCAAAATACCGGCAAGCCGATAGGTCTTTTCCCTTGTCTGAGGTAGGTAACCGCCCCTTCCATCGGGTATGCGCAGCGTCAGCGTAAGCTCATCCCCCAGCTGAGCCGGCGTCCTCAACTTGGCTAGAGCGTTCCACTCCAGAGCGATCTCCCCCTCTTTTTTGGGAAATTCCCCTTGTTTTAGTGTCTTGCCAGCTAGCTCTGCTGATGCCCCATTCATCGTCCCCAGGGCAAACCCATTTTGTTCGGTCTTCCCATCAGGCAGCACTTGAGCCACAATATCCACCTCTTCTGCCCGCACCAATATCCCACTTTGCACCAGCTCCTGAGATATCTCCTTGGGACATGCAAAGAGAATCACATCCTGCCTGCCATAGCGCTCACTGCCCTCTTGCTCCATAGACATCAGCCATTCTGCCGCCAGCAAAAAGATAGTGGCCGTAAAAAAAATCGCCAGCACAATCCCCGCAGCCAGGGAGAGATACTGTCTTTTTCTGTGTTTGAGATTTCCCAGAGCAATGGAAAACATGGTGAAGTTTCTCATGTTACCTGCCCTCCGCCGAATCCCTTTTTACTCTTCCATCCTCTAGGGAGATAATGCGATCTGCCTGTTCGGCGATGGAGAGATCGTGGGTTACCAAGATGAGCGTCACCCCTAGCTCTCGGCTCACGTATTTCAGCAGCGCCAGCACCTCCCTGCCCGACTTGCCATCAAGGTTTCCTGTGGGCTCATCTGCAAAGAGTACGGCTGGCTTGTTGGCCAGCGCCCGGGCAATGGCAATTCTCTGCTGCTGTCCGCCAGAGAGCGCACTGGGCAAATGGGAGATGCGGTCTTCAATGCCCAACATCCCGATGAGCGTATTTAAGTATTGATCGTCTCTCTTTTTATGATCCAACATCACTGGCAGGAGGATGTTTTCATACCCTGTCAGCTCAGCCACCAAATTATACGCTTGAAATACAAATCCAAAACGCCTTCGCCGCAAAATGGAGAGTTGGTTGTCATTATATTGAAATAAATCCTTTCCCTGATAAAACACCTTGCCGGAAGTGGGATATTCCAGCCCGCCCAAGATGTGAAGCAGTGTGGACTTTCCCGAGCCAGATGGGCCGGTTATGGCAGTAAAGCTCCCCTGATCAAAGCCCACTGAGATGCCTGCTAGTGCATGTACCATGCTCTCGCCGGAATCATAGGTCTTGCATAAATCTGTACAATAAATGATGCCCATATATTTCCCCCTTCCCCTTTAGCATATCAGTATCGCCTTGCATTTGAGTGAAGCTTTTCTTACGTTTTAGCAAGATGACAATTTTCCCTCTATTTTTGGGAAGGTGAGCAACACCTTTAGTCTCTGTTTTGCATTCTCCGCCATAATCACGCCGTGATGTTTTTCCACAATCGCCTTGGCAATGGCCAGCCCTAGCCCTGTTCCGCCACCCGCCTTAGCCGATAGGCTAGAAAAACGTCCAAATAGCAGCGGCAACTTCTCCTCTTCCACGCCTGGGCCATCGTCCTCAATGCAAATGGACACATCCCCTTGTCTGTGCTCCAGTACAACATGTACCGAGGTTTGCGCGTGTTCGCAGGCATTTTTTATGATATTGGAGAGCGCCTCTCGCATCCAATTGGCATCGCAGCGCATTTGTGCGTTACCTGTTTGACTGATCTGTATATGGAGATATAGTTGCCTCATATCCTCCTCAATCCCTCTCAAAAGGCCGTTTAGAGCACAAGGGGCAAACTTCATTTCGTACGCGCCCACCCGCAGCTTCTCCAGCCGCAACAGTGAGTATATG
>CAJJPW010000066.1 GCA_905193725.1 uncultured Eubacteriales bacterium | reverse complement strand
GTTTAAATTGCAGGTTGTTTGTGGGTTCGCCTCAGGTTGGCTACTCAAATTCTTATTGGTCATTTCCATAGGGTGTCGCCTCGTCTTCGTAATGTTGTATTTTCAGCAAAATATGGTAAAATTGATCTTTTTCCTCAGAAGATAAACGGGAGAGCATGGCGCTGTGCAGCTTTTGGGACTTCCGCTCGTATTCTTGTACTTCTCGTAGGCCCAAAGGGGTTAAACAAACTAGCCTGCTACGGCTGTCTGTGGGGGATAAAGTGCGCTGGATGAGATGTTTGCGCTGGAGTTTATTTAAAAGTTCGCTCAGGGATGCGGGGCGAATTTGCAGCGCCTGCGCCAATTGTTTTTGGCTGATGGGGCTATGCTGTTGGAGGTATAACATGCAGCGGTATTGGCCTATATACAGCATTGCGCTCTCGCCATCTGCTCCAGAGAGATATCGACTCGGTTTAGCCACTTGAAAAAGCAGCCTGATGATCTCGTCGTCTGTAGCATGTACATTCATGTGAATTTCCCCCTTTTCTATATTTATTTAGGTGCCTAAGTATTTCTGGCGTTTATTATAAAAGCGCTTTCAAACGATGTCAACCATTTTTGCTACAGAAAATGACGGCATAAAAAATAAATCGTTGAAAAATGAAAAATAAATGCCCCTAAAAGTCCAGCATCTAGTATAATAAGAGGGGAAATATGCGAGGTGAATATTGTAATGGAAGATATGATGACGTATGCTAAAGATTATTTAGTGCCATACAGCTATTGCGATTTGAAGGGCAGGATGACCCTCTGTGCAATCCTGAAAGAAGCGCAGCAGATCAGCATGGAGCATTGTGACCATTTGGGAATGGGAAGCAATTTCATGCAGAAAGTCAACCGGGCTTTTTTGTTGGCGAAAATTGCGGTTCATGTGAATCGAATCCCTATGGGAGGAGAGCAGCTGACCTTGGTTACCATCCCCTATATTCCGGTGAGAGCACAATATCGACGGGATACGCAGATTTTAGATCAAAACGGAAACTTGCTGGTAGATGTGCACTCCATTTGGGTGTTGGTGGATTTGAGCAATCGGAAAATAATGGCCCATCCACCAGAGGACATGCCTGTAGTTGCGCATTTTTATAACCTTCAGAAAGTGGACGACATTCGCTTCCCCAAAAATGCCCAGCTGGAAAAGAAAGAGACAGTTAAGGTGCGGTTCTGCCATTTGGATAACAACAACCATGTGAACAATGCTGTGTATGCAGATATGGTGCTCAACGCCTTGGAGGATCAACTCATGGCGGGCAAACAGCTGAAAAAGTTCTCCATCATCTACCACAACGAGGCGGTGTACCACGATCATATCGATTTGATGATTGAAAGGGGCCCTGTCAACCTAGTGAGGGGCATGGTGGGGAATTCCCACTGCTTTGACAGCATGATAGAATTCCAAGAAGATGGAGAATGAAAAATAGACGAATCTCTGGGGAAGTCGAGAGATTTTAGAGGAAATTCCTTGTAAATAGTATAGAAGATGAGAAGTTTTAAAGTTGCTATATATCCTTGTATATGCATTTTCATGTGCTAAGAGGCCTGTATATTTTATTTGAGTCTTTGGAACACTAACAGGAAATATCAGAGATTGTTCTAGCATCTTATAGGAGAATTGTATGAGTCAGACGGTTTATTTTAACGGAGATATCATCACCATGGAAAATCACTTGCCGGCAGAGGCTGTGCTGGTAAGAGATGGGGTCATTGCTCTGGTGGGCAGCAAAGAGCAGGTTTTTGCCTGTGCCGGTCCCGATGTAAAGCTGTTCGATTTACAGGGCAAAGCGCTGCTCCCTGGGTTTATCGATTCTCATAGCCATATTACCGCCTTAGCCAGTTCTCTGGGGCTAGTTCCCTTAAAAGATGCCACAAGCTTTGAGGACATTCAGCGGCGAATGGCGCAGTATATCCGGCAAAATCCTCTGACCAAAGGCCAGTGGATTATGGGGTTTGGCTACGACCACAACGCCTTGCAAGAGAAGGTCCATCCAGATAAAAAACTACTGGATGGCATCAGCACCAAATATCCTGTATTGATCGCTCACGCCTCCGGACATATGGGTGTTACAAATTCTCTAGGGCTCAGACTATTGGGCATCGGTGAAGAGACAGAAGATCCAGAGGGTGGCAAAATAGGCCGTGAGGCAGGCAGCAAACAGCCCAATGGCTATTTAGAGGAAACTGCTTTTACCGGTAGTACTGCAAAAATTCCAGGGCTCAGCCCAGAGCAGATGATAGAACAGCTGATAAAGGCGCAAGAGGTGTATCTAAGTTACGGCATTACCACCGCGCAGGATGGGTTTACCAAGGCAAAGGAGTGGCAGATGCTCTCTTCCTGTGCCCAAAAGGGGAAATTGCTGTTGGATGTGGTCAGTTTTGTGGATTTACAGGGAAGCAGCCAGCTGGCAAAGGAAGAGCACAGCTACTGGAAGCTATATCAAAACCACTTAAAAATTGGCGGGTACAAGATATTTTTAGATGGCTCTCCCCAGGGAAGAACGGCTTGGATGCGCCAGCCTTATGTGGGAGGAGAGCCAGGATATAAGGGCTATCCGGTGCATACAGACGCCCAGGTGAAGGCGTTTATAGAGAAGGCGCTACAAGAGGATGCACAGCTGTTAGCCCACTGCAATGGGGATGGAGCAGCTCAACAGTACATTTCATGCTGGGAACAAGTGTTAGAAGAGCAGAGGGCATTGGATACCAATCGTCCTGTGATGATTCACGCACAGCTGGTGAGAAAAGAGCAGCTGCACACAATGGCAAAACTGCACATGATCGCCTCGTTCTTTACTGCGCATACCTACTATTGGGGAGATGTACACATCCAGAACTTCGGCAGAGAGAGAGCCTCACAGATCAGCCCAGCGGCGAGCGCCATAGGAGAGGGCGTGGCATACACCTTTCATCAGGATACACCGGTGATCATGCCGAATATGTTAGAAACGATCTGGTGTGCCACAAATAGAAAAACCAAATCAGGGATTACTCTCGGGGAAAATCAACAAATTTCGGTATACGATGCCCTAAAAGGGATCACCATCAATGGGGCATACCAGTACTTTGAGGAAGATACAAAGGGATCCATCAAGCAGGGGAAACTGGCGGATTTTGTGGTACTCAGCCACAATCCTTTAAAAGTTCCCAAAGAGCAGCTAAGAGAGATTGGGGTAGAGGCTACCATTAAAGAAGGTACTCTCGTATTTCAAAAATAGCCCCATTTTTTATAAAAGATGACTTAGTTTGACAGAAAGTGCTTCCGTTAAAATGGTACATTTTTTTACCTCCTCTTTTCAATGTGCAAGAGAACTTTACCTGCGTTTTCGACAAAACATATAAAATATCGATAAATTTCACCTGCATTTTACACCAGTTTTGTGTTTTTTGGCAATTATATAGCGATTCTTCGTACAGTAAATTCTCCAGCTCTTTCCAGAAAAATTTACAGTGATATAATGGAATTAACAGAGAAATATATGAATATATTTTTGGAGGCATACGATGTCAAATAAGAAAGTGTTAAAATTCCTAGAAAAGAACATGGAAGGGTTGGAAAAGCTAGAATACTTTATGAAACACGAAGAGGCGCTAACATATAGCGATTTGATCTGGGAATTAGACATTGATGGTTTTAAAGGATATGAATGTCTACTGCCCGTCATGCTAATGGGTTCTAACGATCCTGCCCTACAAAGAACGTGGAAGCGCCTATTTTTGCAATTGTATCGGGAAAAGTTACAGGAAATTGGTGCACAAGAGCTGGTGAAATATGTGATGCAGATGCTGAGAGAAGAGTATAGCAATTGGGAAAAGCGGCAAGAGAAAATCGATAAAATGTAACTGGGGGCTTAAATCCCAAGGGGGCTCAAAGTCTTAGGGGGGGCTTAGATCTCAAGAGGGCTTAAATCCAAGGGGGCTCAAAGTCTTAGGGGGCACATCCCAAGAGGGCTTAAATCCAAGGGGGCTCAAAGTCTTAGGGGGCACATCCCAAGAGGGGCTCAAGTCCAAGGGGGATCATGTGTATGGGCGAAGGGGTATAAAAGTCTGAGCTTAGTGTGCGTATAAGATTTGAGCTTACAATAAGCCTAGGGTATGTGTATGAGAGGCTGAGACCACGATAAGCTTAAGCGTGTGTATAAAAGTCTGAGCTTACAATTGGCTTAAGTATTATACGTATGAGCTTTGGAGAAGGCCAATCTGCTAGTAGGAGAACAAAGGCTAAAGAGTGTTATATATAGACCTGTACACCTTTCAGGATACCATTATTGGCCTGAGCCATATCGCTTTTAAGCCAAGGCAAATGCCACTTATCACAGAGAAACGTTGTGATTTGATAAACCGTCTAAGTTTGTGATGTACTCCAGATATACATTCCATAAACTGTGCAAAGATTGATATTAAGGTTTCTTTAATAGAATAGTGTAATGATTTCTACCGCTGATACATATAAATGATAGTGTATAAGACAAAGAAGAAAAAGAGGCGGTAGTATGGGGCTGGGGTTGAGCTGGGAATTTATACTTTTCTTTGCAGTGGGGCTGATCGTTCTATATATTTTTGGATGGTATTTGCTGTTTCCACTAAAGTTTCTATTGAAGCTCCTAGTCAATGCTGTAATTGGGTTGGTTGCGCTTATTTTACTTAACGTTTTTGGCGTAGATATTGGCATGAATGTAATCAATGCGTTTGTCATAGGGGTCTTTGGCCTACCTGGTCTCTTGGTATTGCTCATCATCAAGTTGATCATATAGATGAGGTAGCGGGGGCAGTGAAGAGCGGGCGCTCAAGGGATCTGCGAAAAACAGGCAACAGCGGGGGCCATGAGAAGTCGGCATCAGGCACTACAGAAGCGAAGCAACCAAAGGGGCTGCGGAAAGCGGACAACAGAAAAACAACATACAAGACGATGAACAGAGGAGTTCTGTGAAAGTGGACAACAAAGAGGCAGCGGGCAAAACGTGCAACCAATGGGGTTGTAAAAATCAGAAAATCAAAGTGGTATTACAAACAGTGGAGGTAGCACCTATCAGTTTACAGCAATCCCTATTCACTTGTAAAAAAATGAATGGAATACATCATATTACATAACAATCCCTGTATGATGGCCGTTTAGATCGACTTGTTCTAAAATCCATGGGGATACCTACCGAGCTGACTGTATCAGGCAGTAAGCTCAAAAAAACAATTCTCTTTTTCTATTCATTTCAAAGATCTTTTTACATTACCGCCTTTGGCTGCTATAATAAGAGCTAGGCGGTGTATTTTTATGTATCGAACGTTAAAAGAGATTTATCAGGAAACTCAGATATGCCAAAAATGCGGGCTTTGGGAGACGAGAAACAGCGTAGTGTTTGGAGAGGGAAGCATTCGTGCCAATATTATGATGATCGGCGAAGGCCCTGGGCAGGTGGAGGACGAACTAGGGAGGCCGTTTGTGGGCCCGGCAGGACAGCTGCTGAGCAAAATGCTGGAAAGTGTGGATCTCAAGCGAGATGACATTTATATCACCAATGTGGTAAAGTGTCGTCCACCCAAAAACCGAGTTCCTCGGCCAGAGGAATGCACCGCATGTTTAAACTATTTAAGGGGACAAGTGGCGCGGATCCGGCCGAAGATCATCGTGTGTTTGGGTAAGGTGGCTGCTAGTGCCATCATCAGCGAGGATTTTAAAATCACCAAACTGCGGGGCACCGTCTACGAGCGCAAGGGGTTTTACATCATTCCCACCTTCCACCCTTCCGCTCTGCTGCGAGATGAATCCAAGAAAAAATACGCCTATGAGGATTTTAAAAAGATCGCTCAGCTAGACAAGCAGCTAAAAATGGGGCAGGAATAAAGCCTATTTGAGCAGCAAAAAGGAGAATGCAATCTTTGGAATTAGAAGAACTCTACGCAAGCTTTACACAGCAAATGCATAAGATAGGGAAAGAGGAACAAGAGCTGGTTTTTTCCTCTGGCAGCAAACACGCAAAAGTCATGCTCATCGGAGAGGCACCAGGAAAAAATGAAGTACTGCAAAGAAAGCCGTTTGTCGGCAAGGCAGGCGCCAATTTAGAGAGCTTTCTAGAGGGAATCTCTCTAAAAAGGGAAGAGCTCTTCGTAACCAACACGGTGAAATTTCGCCCTTATCGGGTAAGCCCCAAGGGGACGATTGCCAACCGGCCTCCCACTCGCAAAGAGGTGGAGATTTGTGCTGACTATCTACTGAGGGAAATAGACATCGTGCGCCCCAGACTCATCGTCAGCTTGGGTAATATAGCCCTGGGGGCAGTAGGGCAAGATAGAAGCCTGCTCATTGGTCAGGTCCATGGGCAGATGCTATCTGTCTCAATCAAGGGAATTGCCTACCCCCTCTACCCCTTATATCATCCGGCAAGCATTCTGTATAATCCAAAGCTCAAATCCACTTATTTGAAGGATATGGAGCAGTTAAAGCATCATATTGCAGCTCTGGATTCTTTCTCATAGTTTTCATCTCCCGCCCCTGTTAGCCAAAAACTCACTTTTTTCATATGTTAAGAGCATCGCTCCAACAAAGAGATTGCCTTGGGTTTTGGAAATAATAGGGTGGAAAATTGAAAAGATATCGCTATTTTACCGGGATGATCGTATATTTCACTAGCAATATGTCTATTATTTATGATATAATTGTCATAGAAATGTAATATATTATAGGATGAATTTATAGAGTGTATACGCTGATAAACTTTTTTTTATGAGGATATACACCAGTATGCTGACTTTGCATTTTTTGCATGAGGACGATATAATTAATTTAAAATTTGAGAATGGCCAAATAAACTTGGCTAAAAAGGAGTAGAAAATATGACAGTGGCAAAAAAATTTGGATGGGCAGCTGGTTTCATATTGATCGTGGCAATTGCATTGATGCTGTTTATGCCAAAGACCAACGCACTTCCCAAGTTTGAAGAAGCTGTAGTAATTGGCGATGAAGTGAACATGCGGCTCCGTCCATCTACAGACTCCCCCTATGTGCTTAAGCTGGACAAGGGCACTAGAGTAGGGGTATTCTGTGAGGAAGAAGACGGCTGGCTCAGGGTGATATATGGAAACTACAGAGGATATATCAGCAAGGACTTTGTATACCTGCCCTCCACCGATTCCTTAGTGGGTAATATTCTACAGGATGGTACAGGCGTATACGATAGCGCCAGCAATTACGGCGAGAAACTGGCTACAATGGATGCGGGAAGCGGCATTCGCATCACCGGTATGACAGCTGGCTTTTACAAAATCGAGTACGAAGAGGGCAAAGAGGGCTATGTGGACGCTGTGCACATCAAGACCAGCACAGCAAAACAGCCTGCCGATGTCCTGAAAAAGGGAATGAGCGGTACGCAAGTCAATAAAGTGCAGAGAGAGCTGAGAGATAGGGGCTTCCTATCCGGCCAGGTCACCAACTACTATGGCGATAAGACCGAACAGGCGGTAAAGGATTTCCAAAAGGCGGCCAATCTCTCTAGCGATGGCGTAGCCGGGGCAAAGACCTTAGAGCTTCTCTTTGGAGATAATGATATCTATCGGACAAGAGCTCAGAGACTTGGAGTAAAAGGCGAGATAAAAATGGCCGACTGGTGGGATACCGCTCGTCATGAGATCCCCAGAGGGACTGTGATGACTATTACCGATGTGAAGACGGGAATTTCCTTCCAGGCTAAGCGCTTTGGTGGTACCAACCATTCAGATACAGCACCTCTCACCAAAGACGATGTGGCAAAGATGAAGGAAATCTACGGCGGCAAATGGAGTTGGGATAGACGCGCCGTGTGGGTTACTGTGGGAAATAAGTCCTATGCGGCTTCGATTAACGGCATGCCCCATAGCCCAGACTTTATTCCAGAGACGGGATTTGGCGGACATTTCTGCGTCCACTTCCTCAACAGTAAAACCCATGTAGGAGATGAGCCTTGTCCCATCCATCAATCCATGGTGAAATACGCCTATGATCATCGCAACGATGTATAATAAGGCGTATAGAAATTACATAAGCTGATTGATCAAAGCGGTGTGGCACTCAGGGAAGGTCCTGCCGCTTTTCTATTTATTTCATTTGATATCTGCCCCTTGACGAAGGAAGGAAAAAGATGATAAAATTTTGTTAGCTTATGCTAACATATAAAGAGGGAAGAAATGCAAAGGGGGAATATATTAGCAATGTAGTGTGTGAAATACCATGCGGTTAGTAATGGCTACCCTCTGTAAACTCAAATGGGAAAGGCGGAAGATATAGGAAATGATGATCAACAAACGTCTCATCGGAACGGTCGGTGAGAGCAAAAAGTATGTAGCAGGCAATGTCGCCCTACAGTGGTGCTCGCTGTTAGCCAATATTGTTATGATGGTGAGCATAACCAACCTATTGGCCAATTTATTTTTACAAAAGGTCAGTGGAGGAACGCTGCTGTTAACAGCACTCATAGTGCTAGGAGCGTGCATCCTGCGGGCACTGTGCACCACAGGAGCCAGCAGGATGGGGTATCTTTCCTCTAAGACAGTGAAGAAGACGCTGAGAGAGCTCATTTACCAAAAGCTACTACGTCTGGGCGCATCGTACAAAGAGAAGGTAAAGACTTCCGAGGTAGTACAGGTGGCTGTAGAAGGAGTGGATCAACTAGAGACGTACTTCGGGGCTTACCTACCACAGTTCTTTTACGCCATGGTTGCTCCTCTCACCCTATTTATCGTCCTCAGTTTTGTGAACTTTCCGTCAGCTATCGTATTGCTTATCTGTGTACCACTCATTCCAGTTGCCATAGCAGCGGTGCAGACCTGGGCAAAAAAGCTTCTTTCCAAATACTGGGGGCAATACACCGCTTTAGGGAATACCTTTTTAGAAAACCTCCAAGGACTCACAACTCTGAAAATATATGAGGCAGACGAATTTAAAAATGATGAGATGAATGTAGAGGCGGAAAAGTTCCGCAAGATCACCATGAAAGTACTCACCATGCAGCTCAACTCTATCACGATCATGGATGTGGTGGCCTATGGAGGAGCTGCACTGGGCGTGATTTTGGCAGTTACCCAGTATATTGGCGGCCACGTGAGCCTCATGGGATGCCTCTTGATCATCCTGCTCTCGGCGGATTTTTTTATTCCTATGCGGCAGCTGGGTAGCTTTTTCCACATCGCCATGAACGGCATGGCTGCCAGCGACAAAATATTTCATCTGCTGGATCTTCCAGAACAACCCCAAAAACCGGCACAGAGCCTAGAAAACTACCATATTGTGTGTAGGGATTTGTGCTTTTCCTACGAGCCAGATCGACAGATCCTGCACAGCATCAATATGGAGTTTCCCCAGGGCAACTTTACAGCGCTGGTGGGTGAAAGCGGCTGTGGCAAATCCACCATTGCCTCCATCCTCATGGGACGAAATAGAGGTTATACGGGAAAGATCACCATCGGCGGCACAGAACTATCCCAGCTGGGGGAAGAGGCGCTGATGAAAAATCTCACATATATCAGTCATAATAGCTATTTATTCAAGGGATCTGTGCGAGACAACCTGCTCATGGGCAAGCCAGATGCCACGGAACAAGAACTGTGGGCAGTGTTAGAGCAAGTAAATTTGGCTGAATTTCTTCGAGGCGAACAGGGCCTTGATACGCCGCTGCTAGAGCGAGCGTCCAATCTTTCAGGAGGCCAGTGTCAGCGTCTAGCCCTGGCAAGGGCGCTGCTTCATAATAGCCCGGTCTATCTTTTTGACGAAGCGACTTCTAATATAGACGTGGAAAGCGAAAATCATATCATGGAACAGATCCACAAGTTAGTCAAAACTAAGACAGTAATTCTCATATCCCACCGGCTAGCCAATGTGGTTCATGCGGATCATATTTACGTACT
>CAJJPW010000065.1 GCA_905193725.1 uncultured Eubacteriales bacterium | reverse complement strand
GCTAAGGAGGAAAAAATGAAAGAGAAAGGATTTAAGGTAAGCCGTCTGACAAAGCACACGGAGTTTTCCCTGATATTGATTATTATTGCATTGTTTATTGTGTTTTCCGTTTTTTCAAGCTCATTTTTAACGGAATACAATTTGATGAACCTGCTCAAACAGTGCTCGATTATTGGCGTCA
Organism: uncultured Eubacteriales bacterium; assembly: GCA_905193725.1. Lineage (GTDB taxonomy): Bacteria > Bacillota > Clostridia > Christensenellales > Christensenellaceae > CAJJPW01. The sequence continues at coordinate 9,791 of CAJJPW010000065.1, read as the reverse complement.
TCGCAATTTGCGCTACCTTTGTTATCATAACGGGTGGAATCGATTTGAGCTGTGGCTCTGTCGTAGGTATGAGCTCATTGATGGTGGCGCTAGGTATGACACAGTTTGCTCTCCCCATCCCGATTGCCATACTGCTGGCGATTTTAGTGGGCGGTGCATGCGGGCTGTATAATGGCGTCATCATCCATGAATTTAAAGTCCCACCGTTTATTGCCACGTTAGGAAGTATGACGATCATAAGAGGATTGATCAAAGTAATCAGTGAGGCCAAGACCATCGCCGGTCTTCCAGAAGAATTCTCAAATTTTTCTAGTTCTTCATTTTTGGGAATACCAAATCTCACATGGATATGGGCTGTGGTCATCGTTCTCGGCTTTCTGATTTTAAAATTTACAAGATTTGGAAGAAATCTCTATGTGATAGGAAGCGGCCAAGAGGTTGCCCGGCTGAGCGGTATTAACATCAGAAAAACTACTTATGCGGTCTATATTGTCGCAGGTCTTTTGTGTGGGCTTGCCGGCGTGCTCCTTGCGTCGCGGGCGAACAGTTCCGTACCCACGGCAGGGCAGGGGTATGAAATGAACGCGATTGCGGCGACTGTAATTGGGGGTGCGAGTCTGTCGGGTGCAAAAGGCTCCGTTTGGGGAACTATGCTTGGCACTATTTTAATGATGTTGGTGGATAATGGAGGAATACAGATCGGCATTGATCCCTTTATTATGGAGATCAGCTCAGGGGTGCTCATTACGATCGCAGTCATCATCGACCAATTCCGCAACAAAAAGCAGGCAAATTAAGTGAGGAGGAGATTTATGTTCAAATTTCCGGAAGGAACAGAACCGATACTCATAGAAAAAGTGTGGAAAGAGGCGCGGCGATTTATGAAAAAGCTCCACTGGGGAATACAGGGACCGCTCAGCACAGAAGAGCAGGTGGTGGAGACGATGGAACAACTATTTGCGACGGGCTGCGACTCAATGACTTTCGATGTGGAAATGGTACATGTTCCATTTGTAAAAAAATTGCTTGGAGACAGGATTGATATCCATGTAGCGGTATCCTATCCTATGGGCAGGATGTTGCTCGAACAAAAGAGGTACGATATTGAAACCTTGCATGGGTTGGGCGTACAGGATGTATGCGTTTGCCTGGATTGGGAAGCTATTTTTTCTGAGCGCTATGGGGATATTCGCCGTGAGGCGGAAATACTCATGAGGGATTATGGTCAAAGTTTTCACAAATTTGCATTGGTAATTCCGGCTTCTCTAATGGGTACGAGGGCGATCTTGAATACTTGCGAGGCGCTGGATGATGCGGGCGTACGGTCTATTAAAGTGAATCCAGGGGTGAATCTCCACGTATCTTATGAAGAGGTCGCACTAATACAACGAAAATTCCCCGATCGGTTCGATGTGCACCCGGCAGGGGGAATTCGTACCCTAGCGGAAGCAGAGCGCTTTTTTGAACTGGGCTGTCATGTGGTACATTCCATCAAGGCGTTGGAGATATTGGATGACTATAAGAAAAAGACTTATCAGAGATATATGAGGTTGGATTTGGCATGAGAGATTATACAAAGATCATATATACGAATATTATGAATTACAAGGTTTCAGACAACGACTGCCAGAGACTGATCTATGAAGCAAAATATAAGAAAATCCCAGAGGTTTTACTGTCGCCTTCCTCACTAGAGCCAATGGGGGAACTTCTGAGAGATTACCCAGGTAGTAAGAGCGTATCGGTCTCCTATCCGGCAGGTGCTTGTTATCCGGAAAACAAAGCATATGAGATGAAAACGCTTTTGGAACGATTCCCTTGGATAGATGCGTTCTATGCCGTTCCGGCGATGGGACGTTTCCTAAGCGGAAAGATCGCTGAGAGCAGGCAGGAAGTACAGATGCTGGCGGCAGCGGCACAGGGAAAAAGATTATATCTATTGCTGGAAGCGGCTAGTTTCACCACAGAACAGCTTGAGCGATATGTAGCTTTTGCATGTGAAAACGCGGTAACTGGCATCGCTGTTGGAAGCGGCTTTGATAAATATGAACTTCCGTTTCCGACGCCGGAGACGGTGAGGCGTGTTGCCTCTTTCTGTGGGAAACAGCTTGAGGTGATCGCACCGGGAATGGAAGCCTATGGCTTCACTGAGGAAGAATGGCTTGCAGCAGGTGCAGATCGGATTTTTCTGTCGGAATTGGGTTAAGAGAGAAGGGTGGTTATGAAATACTTACTGGGGATCAATATAGGCTCACAGAGCATACGGATACAGCTGTATGACCAAGAGATCCGGAATGTAGGAATGATATCTATTCCCCAGAGAATAGATGCTCCTAGGCCTTCGTGGGCAACGCAGAACGCGGCAGCATGGTGGCCGGCGATTAGGGAAAATTTAAAAATGCTACTTCTGAAAACGGGAGTTTCAGGGAAGGATATTTTTTCAGTCGGCTGTACTGCACATATGCACGGTGTCGTACCGATTGGATACGATGGAAATCTTCTACAGGAAAATATCCAGATATACAGCGACAAACGCGCAGCAAAAATCGCAAAAGCTCTGCGCGATGCACCGGATATGGAAAAATGGTATCATATCGCTGGAAATGTTCCGGTTACAAATTGGTTTGGAATAAAAGTCAGATGGATCAAAGAAAATCAGCCAGAAATTTACGATAGGGCTGCCTGCTTTTTGACACCATGCGGTTATCTGGCCTACTTGTTGTCTGGAGAATATTCGATGGATCCGTCGGATGCGTCGGGCTCCTTTTTGATGGACAGCGCAAAGGATGAATGGTCACCGGAGTTGGCAGACATTCTGGGGATTGATATAAGCAAATTGCCGCCGATCCGACAGTCAACGGAGGTGCTGGGAACTGTCACGCGAAAAGCTGCTGAGGAGACTGGTCTGGGAGTGCAAACGAAGGTTCTGTGCGGTGCAGGGGATATGCTGTGCGGCCTTTATCTTTCAGGGCTGAACAAAGAAAAGAGAGCTGTGGAGTCCACAGGCACAGGCACCGCGTTGAGTGTGTACAGTGATAGCCCACTATACGATAAACGAATCATGAACCTGCGCAACGCTCTGCCTGGATGGGTTTCTTTCGGAGAAAATGACTCTTCGGGGATAGCGCTGCGCTGGCTGGGCAATCTTTTAACGGCCTGCGGGGAAAATGAGCTGGACTATGAAAATATAAACGAACTGGTAGCAGGGGAGATGGAGAGTAGGGAGAAGCTCTTTTTCCTGCCCTATCTTCTTGGAGAAAGGACAATGGGAAGCCCAAACGGGAAAGGCTGCTTTATTGGCATGACCTTGGCAACTACACCGGGAAGGATGCTGCGGGCAGTTATGGAAGGACAGGTTTTCGATAACAGACGGATTCTCGAGATATTTACCGAGCAAGGATATGAAATAGAAAGCATTTATGCAATTTGTGGTGGCGCAAAAAGTACAATTTGGAATCAGATTCGTGCGGATATTTACAACAGACCAGTTTATACGCTGCAAGCAGAAGAATGCGAGGCGATGGGTGCAGCGCTTTTAGGAAGTGTGGAAGCAGGAATGTTTGGAAACTTAAGCGATGCAGCTGAGCAGATTATGAAAATAAAGCGGGAATATCTTCCAAGGAAAGATAGAGCCAAGCAATATGAAGAGGAATTCCAAAATTTTGTGGAATTGCACGATGCCATGCAAAAACCTTTTGGGCATATCTATTGAGGCGAATACATATTTTTCTCCCAAAAGAGACAGACGGCCTGGTTTCTTTTACTACAAGAATTACCATTTTGCCAGAATAGACAAAACAGAACGTATATTGGAGGGTATGCAAAATGAAACGTTATGTCATTGCCCTTGACCAGGGAACGACTAGCTCTCGGTGTATTATTTTCGATCAGGGATGCAACATTATATGCATAAAACAGCGCGAATTTGCACAGCATTTCCCACGCGATGGGTGGGTAGAGCACGATCCGATGGAGATTGTGTCCTCACAGATTGGCGTACTCGAAGAGGCAGTGGATGCGGCGGGAATACCCCTCGATAAAGTAGCTGGTATTGGCATCACCAACCAGAGGGAGACGACAGTCGTCTGGGAAAAGAAAACGGGAAAACCCATATACAACGCCATTGTGTGGCAATGCCGGAGAACAGCGGCAATTTGCGAACAACTGAAGCGAGATGGTCTGGAGGACTACATCAAGGAAACCACGGGCCTGGTGATAGACGCATATTTTTCCGCGACAAAAGTGAAATGGATACTAGATCATGTGGATGGCGCCCGTTCTCGGGCGGAAAAAGGAGAACTGTTGTTTGGGACAGTAGATACGTGGCTACTCTGGAACCTTACGAAAGGTAAGGTGCACGTGACGGATTATACCAATGCATCCCGCACGATGATGTTCAATATCAAAACACTCCAGTGGGATGAGACGATCCTAAAGGCGCTGGATATCCCCCGATGTATGTTGCCGGAAGTAAAAAGTTCGAGTGAGCTTTACGGATACGTGAGCATCGACGGAAAAGAGATTCCAGTGGCAGGTGTGGCAGGCGATCAGCAGGCGGCGCTATTTGGACAGGTCTGTTTTAAAGCGGGACAGGCGAAGAACACCTATGGAACAGGCTGTTTTATGCTGATGAATACAGGAGAAAGGCTGTGTTACAGCAAAAACGGGCTTTTGACGACCATCGCGGCCTCTCCTAAAGGAAAGGTAAACTATGCGATCGAGGGAAGCGTATTTATGGGCGGCGCGGTCATTCAATGGCTGCGCGACGAGATGCGCCTTTTGAAGAACAGCGAGGACAGCGAATATCTGGCGCGGAAAGTGACGGATAGCGGAGGTGTCTATCTGGTCCCTGCATTTACTGGACTGGGTGCACCTTATTGGGACATGTATGCCCGGGGGACCATCATTGGCCTCACACGCGGCGCTCGGGCAGAGCATATCATTCGTGCAGCACTGGAGTCTATTGCCTACCAGACCAAAGATGTGCTGGACGCAATGCAGGCGGATACGAAAATAAAACTCGGAGGGCTGAAGGTAGACGGTGGCGCGTCGGCAAATGACTTTCTGATGCAGTTTCAGGCAGACATCACAAATACGCCCGTCATGCGCCCGCAGGTGCGCGAGACCACAGCGCTCGGTGCAGCTTACCTTGCGGGGCTGGCGACGGGCGTATGGGAAAGCGCAGAGGAGATTGCAGTGAAATGGACTTTAGATCGGGACTTCACACCTGCGATGCCGGCGGAAAAGCGGAAATATCTGCTGGCCGGTTGGTATAAAGCTGTCGAGCGAGCAAAGGGATGGCAGGATGTCTAAATGAAAACTCAGGAAAGGGAACGTATGAAACAAGTTTACGACGTAATCATCATTGGAGGAGGCATTACAGGCTGTGCGGCGGCTTATGAATGCTCCAAATACGATTTTAAAACGGTGCTTTTGGAAAAGGAGAACGATATTGCCTGTGGAAGCACCAAAGCGAACAGCGCGATCATACATGCAGGTTACGACCCAGAACCGGGTACGCTGATGGCGAAATATAACGTGCGTGGGAACAAACTGGCACACCAGCTGGCGAAAAAGCTGGATATTCCATTCCGGGAGACGGGGTCGCTCGTACTGGCATTTTCAGATGAAGAGGTGCGGGAGGTGCACAGGTTGCTGGAAAATGGCGCTCAGAATGGAGTGCCAGTCGAGATCATTCCGGGAACTGAGGTCCTGCGCCGGGAACCGAATATCTCCAAACAGGTGAAATGTGCCCTTTGGGCGCCTACGGGGGCGATCATCAGTCCATGGGAATTTGCAGCGGCACTAATTGAAACGGCAGTGCGCAACGGAGTGGAATATCATCTTTCCAGTCCGGTTAAAGAGATCAACCGGCAAGATGGACTGTTTGAGGTGTCGGCAGGCGGCGAAAATTACCGTGGGAGATATATCATTAACGCGGCGGGCTTGTATGCGGACAAAGTGTATGAAATGGTGGGCGGGCAGGATCTGCACATCACACCAGTACGTGGAGAATACTTCCTGTTGGATAAAACGATGGGAAACCTTGTCTCTACCGTCGTGTTCCAATGTCCTACAAAGCTGGGCAAGGGTGTCGTCGTTGCGCCCACAGTACATGGCAACTTATACGCAGGGCCGGACAGCAAAACGGCGGATGCGCGGGATGACACATCGACTCACAGGGATGAGCTCGAATATATTAGAAAAATGGCTGTAAAGTCCGTGCCTACTATCGATTTTTCTCAAAATATCCGCAATTTTGCGGGCCTGCGTGCTGTGGCGGGAGAGGATTTTATCGTCGGAGAATCGACGGTCAAAAATTTCATCAACGTTGCAGGCATCAAATCTCCTGGCCTTTCCTCTGCACCAGCGATTGCGGAGGATTTAATGCGAATCCTTCAGAGCTGTGGCCTTGCCCTACACCGCAAAGAAGAATTTCAGGACAAACGGAAGGTGTTGCGCATGAATGAAATATCCTTCGAGGAACAGGATGCGCTAATCCGAAAAAATCCGGCGTATGGAAGAGTCGTGTGCCGCTGCCAAACGATCACAGAGGGTGAGATCATAGATATTCTACACCGCCCAGTGGTACCGCATAGCATCGACGGGATCAAGCGACGCTGTGCCGCCGGAATGGGGCGCTGCCAGGGCGGCTTCTGCAAACCGCGCATTCACCACATCATGGCGCGGGAGCTGGGCATTCCCATGGAAGATATCCTTCAGGATACAGAGGGGAGCTATATTGTGACCGGGGAAACAAAGAAAGATTGAGCGGTAAGTATGCCCTATTTTTGAGAGCTGGAGGAAACGATGAAAAAATATGAGTACGATGTAGCAGTGATCGGCGCGGGCCCGGCAGGGCTTGCAGCAGCACTGGAAGCGAAAAAAAACGGCGCAGAACGAGTCGTGGTTTTGGAACGCGACTTTGAAGCGGGAGGAATATTAAACCAATGCATCCATAACGGCTTTGGACTGCATTATTTTAGGGAAGAACTGACGGGGCCAGAATACGCGGAGCGCTTTCTCCAGGCCCTACGGGAAACGGATATTGAATTGAAGCTGAATACAATGGTGCTCAGCATTTCGCAGAAAAAGCATCTGATAGCGGTAAACCCCCAGGAGGGCGTGGTGGAAATTGACGCAGGTGCAATTGTCCTCGCGATGGGCTGCCGCGAGCGCCCGCGTGGATCGCTTGGGATTTCGGGAACGCGTCCATCTGGTATTTTTACTGCAGGCACAGCACAGCGTTACGTGAATATGGAGGGCTATATGGTGGGGAAAAAAGTGCTCATCCTGGGTTCCGGGGATATTGGCCTGATCATGGCGCGCCGTATGGTGCTAGAGGGAGCGCAGGTCATGGCATGCGTGGAGCTGATGCCTTATTCGGCAGGCTTGCGTCGCAATATTGTGCAGTGCCTCGACGATTTTGGCATCCCACTCTATCTTTCCAGTACGATCACGGAAATACGGGGTCGCCACCGTGTGGAAAGCGTGGTGATCTCTCAGGTAGATAAAAACAAAATGCCCATACCGGGCACGGAAAAGGAGATTGCGTGTGATACGGTTTTGCTGTCAGTGGGATTGATTCCAGAAAACGAACTTTCCAAACAGGCGGGGGTAGAGCTCGATATGCGTACCAAAGGGCCGGTAGTTTATGAAAACATGGAAACGAGCGTGCCGGGCATTTTCGCATGCGGCAATGTAGCGCAGGTGCATGATCTGGTGGACTTTGTGACTATGGAAAGCATTCGGGCAGGAAAAGCGGCCGCGGAATACGCAGCGCATGGGGGAGGAGAGCAGCCCTCCTACTTTGAGCTGTTCGCCGGAGAGGGATTGGGATATATCCTGCCTCAGCGTGCGCGGATGGATCAGATCGGCGATTTTCTGGATGTCTTTTTCCGTGTGAACGGTATTTATGAAAACGTCAGTATTGTAGTGAAGTCGGATGGCGGGGAGATTGCCCGCTTCCGGCGTGACTATATGGCGCCCGGAGAAATGGAGAAGATAAGGATACCTAAAAAGCTGTTGACGGGGAATAAAATAGAGGTTTTCCTGAAGGGAGGCGAAGGGAAATGAAAGAATTTACCTGTATCGTATGTCCAAAAGGATGCCGTATCTTGATGGACGGAGATAGAGGTCTGACGGGTGCGGGATGCAACCGGGGAATTGACTATGTCCGCTCTGAAATGGAGAACCCCACACGCGTGGTCACATCTACTGTGAGACTCACCGGCTCGCAATTGCCAAGATTGCCCGTCAAGACAAGCGCATCTATCCCGAAGGAAATGATGATACATGCAGTAGCGCTTCTCAATGATGTGACAGTGCAGGTACCGGTGAAAAACGGAGATGTGATCATAAAAAATATATTGGGAACAGGCGTCAACTTCATAGCGACTAAGAGCGTAGAAAAATAGCAGGCAGATATAAAGTAAGCAAGGCCTGGGCATCCTCCTTGACATAGCGGTATTGGTTTGATTGATAAATCATACCGCTAGTTTTTTTTGACAGTTTGATCGCTTCAGCTTTATCCGCATATTTTTTGTGCTGGGCTGAACTTCCACATCTCATTCCCGGGCCTAGCCATCGTTTTGATTGGACATGCCAGTTTTATGGGCGCTCTAGTAGCCTTTGGTTAGCTGCACAGCGTATCAATGCAGATTTTTGCGCAATGCCCTGATCCATCTACAATTTGTCTGAGAGGGAAAAAAGGATTCATTTATCTGTCGCGAAGCTATATGAGTTTTGCGATTTTTATATTTTCAATTGTCAAGTCAAATGCAACACGACATAGAAAAAACTTCATAGGGAGATTTGGGAGAATTCATTACCAAGGCATCCACGAGGGAGCCGATTTAATTTAGCGGTGAAGGAAGCAAAGTGATAATCGACAAAGGTTTTGACAACAACGTTTTCTTTGATGCAAATACTTTTTCTACCTGAGAAGACGAATACACCTCCCTTATTGGATTTCACTTTAATATTTTGCTAATCGTTGAAGCAATTCGTCCCAACGTTTTCCTATTGCTCGGATTTCTTTTCTTCTATCATGCATAAATAATATGCTTTCTCGTTCTTCTGTGCTAAAAAATTGATAGTGATTCACAGCTTTTACCTTATTTTGCTACCTACAAACACTAATTTTAATGCCACTTTATCTCTTAAATTTTAAATTCAAGATGAAGATAAACTCCTTTATATTGCTCTCCTATATGTTGAAAGCTGGCAATAATGCATGGGCGTATTCTCTTAGGGATAAATTCACATATTCAAGCTGAACATATAGCGCAATGTCATCTGTTGTTTGAGATCTTAAAAAAAGGCGTATAACTAAAAAATCATGGAAAGAGTCAATAGATACGAATGTCAAAAGTACTCATAGATGATTTGCCTATAAGCCTTCCCGACGTTATTAGCAATTTTAAAAGTAGAAAGGGTAGAAATGCGCCGCCCTCTAAAGCGTACAGGATTACATTGCCCCTTTATAAATCCTTTTTCTACGCTTCCTCCGGATTTTTCCCAATTGTCCTATTTGATAAGGCAAATTAGAAAAAAAATAAAAAAGTGTTGACACAGAGATAAAATGATGCTATGTTATATATACCAACATACCAACGTACCAATATACCAGCACACGACATAAAAATCTGAACCTAATTGGAGCAATGAAATATAAGGATACTCGAAACGCTTAGCGCCATATACATTGTTATTTAAGGAGCTTATTTATGAAAGAGATTACCGTTGTAGGACACTATGGCATGTCACTATTGATGGACGTCCAGAGATTT
>CAJJPW010000064.1 GCA_905193725.1 uncultured Eubacteriales bacterium | reverse complement strand
AATCGACCTAGCCGCTTCCATTTTGAGCCGGTCTCTGTAGGATAGAGCGTCCATACCCACAAGTCGCACCACTTCTTCCAGTTCGGATTCCTCCTGCAATAGCACCATGGCCTGCGTTCTCAGCTGTTTCCAGTTGGGGTCCACATGTTCCCCGTACCATTTATTCAGATTATCGGTATAGAGGGAATAGGAAGTTAGCCAGTCAATTGCCGGGAAATGGCGCTTATATGCGAGATCTGCACTCAGCCCCCAAAAAACTTTGACGATACGCAGGGTCGCCTGGGAAACTGGCTCGGAAATATCGCCTCCAGGAGGGGAAACTGCCCCAATTGCCGTAATAGCGCCAATTCTATCCTCTGCTCCCAGGCACTCCACAATGCCTGCTCTCTCGTAAAACTCCGCCAGCCGTGAGGATAAGTAGGCAGGGTATCCCTCCTCACCTGGCATTTCTTCCAGACGTCCGGACATCTCACGCAAGGCCTCTGCCCATCTGGAGGTGGAGTCTGCCATAATGGCCACTTTATATCCCATATCTCTAAAATACTCTGCTATGGTGATTCCCGTGTAGATAGATGCCTCACGAGCTGCCACCGGCATATCCGAGGTGTTGGCGATGAGCACTGTGCGCTTCATCAAGGGCTCACCAGACCGTGGGTCGGTCAGCTCTGGGAACTCCATGAGCACGTCGGTCATCTCGTTGCCCCGCTCGCCACAGCCGATGTACACGATGATATCCGCATCCGCCCATTTGGCAAGCTGGTGTTGCACTACCGTCTTTCCGCTGCCAAAAGGCCCTGGGATAGCTGCCACGCCACCCTTTGCCACCGGGAAGAAGGTATCGATAATTCTCTGGCCTGTGATCATCGGTTCACTGGGAGAGAGCTTTTTCCGGTAGGGTCTTCCTCTCCGCACCGGCCATTTTTGCAGCATACATATCTCGGCCACACTGCCATCTTCCTTGCGGATTTTGGCAATGGGTTCCAATACTGTGGCCTCGCCTTGGTAAATCCACTCCACTGTACCGCTAATGCCATAGGGAACCATGATCTTATGGTCTACTACTGCCGTCTCCTGTACGCTCCCTAAAAAGCTCCCAGCCGACACTTGGTCTCCCACGCTGGCAATCGGACAAAATGCCCACTTCTTTTCCTTGTCTATAGCATTCAGCTCCACGCCTCGCTCAATTCTAGAGCCCACTCGCTCATAGATCTTATCCAGCGGGCGTTGAATGCCGTCAAATATGGATTCAATGAGGCCGGGAGCGAGCTCAACCGAAAGGGGCGCTCCTGTGGAATACACAGGTTCCCCTGGCCCGATGCCGCTGGTCTCTTCGTATACCTGTATAGAGGCTTTATCTTCTCTCAGTTCAATGATTTCGCCGATCAGCCGATGGTTGGAAACCCGCACCACGTCAAACATCTGTGCGTCTGCCATGCCTTCGGCGATGATCAGCGGACCTGAAACTTTTACAATTCTGCCCTCCATGTTTTTACCTACTTTCTCTTCATGATTTCCTTCTGGGGAAAGCCCATCTTTTATTCTTCGCGGCCTATCTCACATGTGCCACTCTCTTTTCATTTATTCCATTGCTTAAACCATGTGGTTCGCTTTCATGAACGAATTCGTCTTTGCGTTCATCGTTCACCTCAGACATTCATGATCTTTTTGCCCTACTTTCCCCTATAACAACTATTACTCATCTATAAACAGACTGGTGCCAATGGCCTTTTCAATGTTTTCGCTGAGATTGGCCTTCCCTATGCCCAATGTGCCCTTGTTGCTGGGTATGGGAATAATGGCAGGATAGGCATCTGTCTTATACTTTGCGATGGTCTCCTCCGCCATTTGTGCCGCCTGCTCTGTGATAAAGATGACCGCATATCGATCTTTTGCTAAGCTGTTAACCAGATGGCGCACCCCTTTTTCATCCACTGCCTCAAACACGTCAAAAGACAGCGCCTTAAAGGGCAACACACTCTGCTTATCGCCAATTACGCCTATCTTCATAAAACGTCCTTTCTTCGCCCCATAGCCTCTTTAACAGGCTCAAAATCCTCAAGCATAGAGATCTCTGACTCTATTTAAGGTGTCCTCACTGCTGATTTGGTTGAGCTTGCTGACCATCACCATCCGCACTGCTTCAGCCTCTCGCTGCTTGCCCAGCATATAACCGATGACAGGTGCTATGGTGAACATATCATGCCGGTTTTTTCGGGCGATTTCCATAATGCCATTATCCCGCTCTCTGGCGAATCCATCCAACGTGTTTTTTCGGGTATACTCCAAAAAGCCTGTTTCCATCGCCTTTTCGTACTTCCCTTTGCTTAAGATGGCGGCTATTTCGCTGACCGAAAGAGGATAGATCTCCTCTAAAAGTTCATGAGAAATGCTTCCCCCATAGAGCAGTGTATTTTTCAGCATTTGCCGGCTAGCACCTTTGCGCTTTAACCGCAGCAGGATCATCACGTTATCAAAATCAAAGGTGATTTGAAATATCTGCCTGATGTTTTCGTCTTTCACATGCCCCAGCTCCTCTAGGACATACTGAGAATATGCCACGTCCAGCGCTGTGTCAATTCTCGATACATCTGGTTTTACGGCCAAATCCTTGAGCAATGCCGCCATCCCCTCTTGAAGTGCATGGGGCAGTGAAGCAAACTCTTCATCCCGCACCATTTCCTCCAGTTCTTTTTTGGGGAACACGCCTCCCTCTACCAGTGCTTCCTGGGAGATGGGTTTTTCCAGCACTCTGGCCTTTACGTACACCTTGAGATTGTGCACATCGTGTTGCAGCAAAAACAAATGCGTCGCTTTCGGGTCAGGGGAGAGCTCTCCAATCAAATCATAGGTAGCCTTGAGCTCACTGTCAATTAACTGCTCAAACTCATAGGGAGTGGATATCTCCTTTTTCCCATATCCCACTTCATAGAGCATTTTCAGCGCCTCTTGCGCGTCCTTTGCTGTGGCCATTTTTCCCATTTTATCATCGCTGATCAGAGAGAGTTCCTTGCATTTGATGGTGGTAGCGGCAAATGGGTAGCTTTTATTTTTCATACTCGTTCACCTGAGAAAAGTATTTGACAGACCTCTGTCTCCAGCTGTTCCTTTGTCTGTTTGACAAGATTTTTCATCGTACAGTCTATCTCAATGCCGCCAGATATCACAATAAAACCTCTGTCCTCACCTAGCTGGGCTGTCTTCTCACTGAGCGTCAGTTTCCCATTGGGCAGGCTTTTATTGACCTTTTCAATAAACAGTTGGTCGATGAGTTTCTCATCCCGCTGGGCAGGCTCAACGACTTCACAACCCGTCGTTATCGCTTCTTTTAGCAATTTCTCAGCCAGCGCCAGAAATTCCTGATCTTCTAAGCCGATCAGCTGGTCATAAACTCCCTGGAAAACCTCTTCTAGCACTTCCTGTTTGGCCGCTAAGATTTCCTTGCGGAACTCCAAATCACTGGTAGCCAGAAATCGAGTCCTTTCCTCTTCGCACTCTCTTTGATACTCCTGGAGAATGCCCTCAAATTTCTGATCAGCGCTCTTTTGAGCCTTTGCCAGAATTCCTTGGCTTTTTTCCTGCTCCTGCTGCAAAATATCCTGGGCTTTCTTCTCTGCATCCTCTATGATCTTGTCTATAATATGGTTGATATTAGACAATTGCGTACACTCCGTTTCCATCTATCCATTAAGAAATGGGGACTAACAAGATAACCAACATGGAGATCAACAGGGCAAATACCGCATAGGTCTCTACCATAATGGCTAGTGTGATGGCTTTTCCCTGTTCCTCCGGGCGTTTTGCCAAGAGGCCAATGCCGGAAATCGCTGTTTTACCCTGTGATAATGCGGAAAAGAATCCTACAAACGCCGTGGGGAGCGCCCCTGCAAGGAGTATGAGCCCTGTCTCTACAGAAACGGCTGCCAGACTTCCCAACACGCCAATTCTCATCAAAATGATAAATCCTACCAAAAGTCCATAGATCCCCTGAGTACCTGGCAGCAGCTGTAACACCAACGCCTGGCCGAACTTGTCAGGATCTTCGGAAATGAGGCCGGATACCGCTTCACCTGCTTTACCTACTGCTATCGCAGAACCTGTTCCAGCGAGTCCTGCTGCCAATGCCGCCCCAATTAAAGCGTAAACATGTCCTAATCCAAATTCCATATTGAATTACCTCCTAGAAATTTTATCCATCTTTTTTATAGTAATGTTATTAAGTCCGTTATATAAATCGTTTTGCTATTTGTTTTCCATTCTAAAGTTCTTGAGGCGAATGCCCAAGGGTTTAAATGCCCTACCGCCTCCCTCATAAAACTTGTTGAAAAACTCAATGTATTGCAAACGGCTGGTGTGCACATATGACCCCAGTGCATTGATGGCAATGTTGAATATATGGCCAATTAGGAAACCCGCCGCCGCAAAAATATATCCTATCCAGCTCCCTGTGAGCATTTCGCTGATGGTGTTAAATACCATGGCGATGACGCTGGTCGCCAGCGCTAGGCCAAAGATACGACAGTACGACAGCACATCTGATAAATACGAAGTGACGTCGTATAAACTAGCGAGGCCGCCTACTACCTTTTTCACAATTCCCTTTTTATGTCTTCCCTGGGTGCACAGTAATCCTACTACGCTGATGATCACCAGTATCATTCCGACCGTAGAAAGTCCGGGCAAGACGAAGAACGGTATCGACACAAATACCAGAATCCAAAATCCCTGGTCAAAAATCGCGTCCCATACCTGGCCTCTCCGGATATTCATATACGCCCCTACGATCAGGCCTGTTACGATGTGAATCGCCCCCAGCCCTAGACACAATATCAGCATGTTGATCGGTTCATCCATGGGGTTGAACATGAGAGGCGGCACGGAAAAGCCAAACCAGCCACCAAACAATATCCCCCAAATTACCGTGGAAATACCACAAATGGCCAATAATGTGATGATCTTTTTCATCATTCCACTTGGCTTTTTAATGAACAACAATATGGTGCATCCAATGGACATCACCACCCCGTATCCAGCATCTGATAGCATCATGCCAAAAAATAGGAAGTAAAAGGGTGCCATAACTTTATTGGGATCCAGCCCTCTTGGGCTAGGCACAGAATACATGTCTGTCACAGCCTCAAAGGGTTGAATCAGCTTCGGATTTTCTAGGGCCGTAGGGATATCCTCATCCTCTGCTGGGTCGGAAAGCTCCAAGTAGTACCGTCCCTCCAGCTCCTTTTGAAAGAGTTGTTCCACTTTCGAGGCATCGTGTTCTTTGATATAACCGTTGATCATATATGTGGCATCTGTGGCGCCAAACAGCGAAGAGGCCTTCCACTTATCCAGCTCATTTTCCGTATATTCATATAGTAGCTGGAGCATCTGTTTGCTCTCGGCAAACTGAGCTGCCTGTTTTTCCAGCTCCTCCACCTTTTGACCGCATTGGTTGATCTGGCTTTCCAGATTGTTCAGCTGTTCCCTACACGTGCCAGAAAACCGATCAAACCGCGCCTCGATAAAGCCCTCTTCTTTTAATGCCAAAAATGCCTTATCCCGCACCGATTGGTGCATCATGACCAATACAGCCTCGATGTCTTCCTGAGAACCCAGTTTTTCCACTTCTAGCAGATCATCGCATTCATGGCAGATCTTCTCCACTCTCTCCCAAGATGCAAGGGGAACAAACCCCAGTTCATAGGCCATATGTGCTGTAGGTTTCAGCTGTTCCAGCGGAACCTCCAGTCTTTCAAACGGCCGAATCTGCTGCATTACCGTGTTTAATTTGGTAATTTGATGTTTTAATTTACTGATCTCGCCCTCAATTTCTTTCGAAGTGTCAATAATCTGTTGGGCTTTTTGAATGTTTTCCTCTTGATTTTCAAAATCAGAGAGCCCTACCAATGGTTTGGGCGCAAAAAATGAGGTTTTTGTGTGGTCATACCGTTTGATAATTCCCAACACAAAATTCAAATCCTGTAATCTTTGCTCTAAAACCTCAATCTCCCCTGCAAAACGGCTCTGTTCTTCTTCCGTGCTCTCTTCCATCTTGGACTTAGAGATTTCCACGGCTCCTAGTCTTTGCAGGGCTTTTGTAATGGTTTTTAAGTCTTGTTTTAAGGTGATGGCGGATATTTTTTTCATTCTTACGATTGCCATTTTTTATAATATCCTCCCCAGCACAAAATCTTTTGCTCTCGGTAAATTTGCCAGAGCATCTTGTTTTAGCTGTTGACATTTTGCATCGTTCTCACGTTTGAGCGATTCATACTCTTCAGAGAGTTTTGTCAAATACGCCTGTTTTTCTGCTCCAACTTGTTTGCGCGCCTGCTCCTCCTTTTCCTCTACTAAAGTCAAAGCCTCTGCCTGCGCTGCTTTGGCCATTCCTTGAGCCTTTTGGCGGGCCTGTTCTACTATTTGTTTTGCCCGTTCCTCTGCCTCTTTAATCTGCTCTAAAGCGCTTTTGGACATATTTTCACCTACTTACAATATATTATTATGGTTTCGGTTCTTCATCTAACAATATCTGTCTTCTTATAATATTTCTTCTCTCTTGACTCACCTACTGCACTTTGAATTTCCATTTTATCCAAGTTAGTCAATCACGATGGCGAGAAAAATATCCTCATTTTTACTGCTATTTACAAAAAGAGGATAGAAAATGTCCCGTTCTTATTTTATTTCAGTACTTTCTATCCTCACAATTTTAGTTCACTAACAGTAAAAATATGTCAGTTTTTTGTCATGCTTTTTCAGCATATATTGTCTGCAATTTTGCTCTAACCATTCACACTTTTTAGATAAGATCAAGCCCCTATTTCGTGCCGAATAACCTATCTCCTGCATCTCCCAATCCCGGAACGATGTACCCATGATCGTTGAGCGTGTCGTCCACCGCAGCCACATATACATCTACATCATCATGTTCTGCCATCACTTCTTCCAGTCCACCTCTAGAGGCGATTAGGCACATGAGTTTGACATTTTTTGCCCCTTTCTGCTTGACCAGGGTGATGGCGCCAGATGCGCTGCCGCCTGTCGCTACCATAGGATCTAAGACAATCAGATCTCTTTGGTCGATATCATTGGGGAGCTTGCAGTAGTACTCCACAGGGCGAAGTGTCTCAGGATCCCGGTAAAGGCCAATATGCCCCACTTTTGCCGAAGGCACCAACCGCAGCACTCCATTGACCATTCCAAGGCCTGCCCGCAGAATGGGCACAAGTCCTAAGGTCTTTCCAGAAATCACCTTGGTCTTGGCCTTGGCAACCGGTGTTTCAATCTCCACTTCTTTAAGTGGGAGATCCCGTGTCACCTCATAAGCCATGAGCATGGCAATCTCTTCTACCAGTTCTCTAAATTCCTTTGTGCCGGTGCATTTGTTGCGAATGAGCGACACTTTGTGCTGTATCAGCGGATGATCCATTACAACTAACTTACCCATTTGTTTTCCCCCAATGTATCTTTTTTAGTTTATCTGTATTTTTTCTCTAATTCACTGATTTTATGAATCCGGTTGATATGGCGCTCGCCATTGGAAAATTCTGTAGTCAAAAACGCGTTTACAATTTCCAATGCAAGCCCAGGGCCCATTACTCGGCCACCCATTGCCATGATGTTAGCATCGTTGTGCTCTCTTGTGGCCTTAGCGCTAAACACATCGCTGAGCAGTGCACAGCGGATCCCAGGGATCTTGTTAGCCGCAATGGAGATGCCAATACCCGTTCCACAAATCAAAATTCCTCTATCTGCCTTGCCATCTTTGACTGCCAAAGCCACTTTTTCAGCAATATCTGGGTAGTCCACAGCATCGTGGGTATCCGTTCCAAAGTTGATCACTTCATAACCGTTTTTCTCTAAAAAGTCCATCACTTCTTTTTTTAGATCTACGCCACCGTGGTCTGCGCCAATTGCAATTTTCATGTCCATCACTCCTCAATTTGTCTTTTCACAATCTGTTGTTTCTATTTTCATGCGCCTCATGGGCACAGGATAATCAATCGCCTATCTCCTTTTCCAGCTGGTCTACAATCACCTGTGCCAGATTGTGGAGTTGGTTTGCACAGCTTTTGTATTCTTCATATCCCTCCCCATAGGGGTCTTCAATATCAAAGGCCTGATCATCTCCTGGATAACCCTTTACTCCTTTGGCATATCCTATGAGGGTGTGCATTTTATCTGCTGATTCTGGGTCCATCGCTTCCAATTGGTCGATTTGCGCCGCCTCCATAGTGAGGATCACATCCGCCCATTCCCCCAGCTCTGCCGTGTACTGCACCGCTTTATGCCGGTCTAGATCCAGGTCGTATTCCTCCTCCATCACCCGTATGGCCTGGGGAGTCGCCTCCGCCCCTTCGCAGGCAAATGTTCCCGCCGATTTCACCTTCACTTTTCCCTTTAAGCTACTACTTCGGTCTACTGCATCGTCAAATAATTCCTCTGCCATCGCACTTCTGCACGTATTACCTGTACACACCAGTAATATGTTCATCCGTTTTTATAAACCTCCTAATATTTAAAATCCTATGTACTATAATATATCACAAATCAAATGATATGAAACCCTGCCGCACGAATCACTCGATTCATGATGGCAAGTCCCAGTTGGTCATCTTTTATCTCTTCAAAATAGATCACATCCACATGATTTTTGTCCGCCTGTCGGAGAACAGAAAATAACTGCTTTGCCAACAGTTCCATGCTCCCCTCTCCCTCATAACTCAGGGCATTTCGGCTTCCATACTGGGATTTTTTATGTCTGCCACATATAATTAAGACTATTTTACCACATTTTATGTCATTATCATAGCGTAATTTTATTTTCTGTGTAATTTCCTCTTCATTTTCACCAGACACTACATACACTGCTGCTTTTGGAGCGTAGTGCTTGTACTTCATGCCAGGAGAAGCCGCCTTCTGCCCCTCTGGCACTCCCTCCAGCACTGCCGGACTCACCGCCACATCTCCTACCGCCTGGCGAATCATCAAGGGAGTTATCGCCCCCGGCCGCAAAATCAAAGGAACCTGACAGGTACAATCTACTACCGTGGATTCTAGGCCCACTTGGCACTCTCCGCCATCTAAGATCACGTCGATCTTTCCCGCCATGTCATCTATTACGTGTTGCACACAGGTGGGACTGGGTTTTCCCGACAGGTTAGCGCTGGGTGCCGCAATTGGCCGTCCACTGCGGGCGATTAACTCTCTGGCAACTGGATGGCTTGGAAACCTCACTGCCACCGTCTCCAGTCCTCCAGAGACTTCATAAGGAACCTCCTGTCTTTTTGGAAGGATAATGGTGAGAGGCCCTGGCCAAAACTCATTCATCAGCTGCTGCGCTGCCGGTGGAATATCAGCTGATAGTTTTTCCACATCCTCCGTGCAGGCGATATGCACAATTAAGGGATTATCTACCGGCCGGCCCTTTGCCTGAAAAATGCTACGCACTGCCTCCACCTGAAAAGCGTCCGCCCCTAAACCATACACCGTCTCTGTGGGCATAGCCACCAGGCCCCCCTCTTGGATTACTTGCGCGCCATATGCAATTCCCTCTTCCAGATGGGCCTCATCAAATACTCTCGTCTGCCGCTTCACCGCTGTTAACCTCACTGTCCTCTTATCAAGCTACATGCCGCTTCTGTTGTTGGCTCTTTCTATCAATAGATCGATCAAACAAAAAATACAATCGCCGCGCCAATGCCCAGTCCTAGCAATACTGACCATAAAGTAGTGCCTATTTTCCCCATTTCAATGGATTCCGGAACGAGCTCTTTGAGCGTCACATAGAGCATTGCCCCTGCGGCAAATGCCATGGCCGCGCCAATAAACATGGGAGAAATATTGCCCACCAGTCTGCCAATAAGCGCACCAATCGCCGTAGGGAACCCCACTAAAAAGGCGTAGAGCAGAATTTTCACCTTGCCTACTCCCCCCAATTTCAGTGGAATGCCCATGGCCGCTCCCTCGGGTATGTTGTGGATCATCAAAAGCAGTGCCAATCCAAAGCCAAAATCCCCAGGTTTGGATAGCCCAGAACCCACAGCAATTCCCTCCGGCAAGTTGTGGATGGCAATTCCCATACAAATCAGTGCCCCCATCTCCACATAAGAC
>CAJJPW010000063.1 GCA_905193725.1 uncultured Eubacteriales bacterium | reverse complement strand
CTATTTTTACTACCCGGAAGCGACAAACAGCGGCGTGTGAATGACGGACGGTAAGGATACCGCCGCTAAAACAAAGCCGCTCATATCGAAAGAAAACGCCCAAAATCGCCCCGAAACCATACAGCGGGGTCAGGTTTTGGGCGTTTCTGCGTTTCGGGAGCAAATCGGCAATTCGGCAGTGAAAAGGAGGTGCCCGCTATGCCCCGTATGCCGAAATACCTCAAGAGAGAATGGGCGTTCTTTCTTGATGAGCGTGGCAGGAAGAAATACAACGAGCTTTGCAGGAAATGCGAAAGGAGCTGCAAGCAGAGCTTCCGTGCCACCGTTATCCAATGCCCGCACTATCTATCGAAAAGGAGAACAAGACAATGACAGACTATCCGAACAACATTTCCACAAAGCTGGAAATCATCAAGGCAAGCGAGATTATACCCAAGGAGGTGCGCTGGCTGTGGTATCCCTATATCCCCTTCGGCAAGGTCACACTGCTGCAAGGCGACCCCGGCGACGGCAAGAGTAAGCTGATGCTTTCTCTTGCCGCTTTGCTTTCCAAGGGAGCACCGCTTCCCTTTGCAGATGAGGAGGAACATACCGAGCCGATGACCGTCATCTACCAGACCACCGAGGACGATGCAGACGATACCGTTGTGCCGAGATTTAATTCGGCGGGCGGTGACGGCGACCAGCTTATCTTCATCAAGGAGGACGAAAAGAGCCTGACCTTCGGGGATGACCGTATCCGTGAAGCCGTGGAGAAGTACAACGCCAAGCTGCTGATTCTCGACCCGATGAGTTCGTATATCGGTGACACCTGCTCGATGAACAACGCCAACGAAACGAGAGCCGAGTTTAACCACCTGATTGCCGTTGCCAAGGACACCGGCTGCGCCATCGTTATCATCGCCCATATGAACAAGGCAAAGGACACAAGTCCCCTCTATCGCACCAACGGCTCTATCGACATTGCCGGTGCAGCGAGAAGCATTCTTGCTGTCACCCGCACGGCAAACAAGCAGAACCCCGCCGAGCGCTATCTGGTGCAGGTCAAGAGCAATCTTGCGCCGATGGGGTCGGCTATTCTCTTTGAGGTGGCCGACAAGGGCGTGAACTTTCTTGATGAGCTGGAGCTGAGTGCGGAGGACGCTTTCTCTGCTTCTGCGCCGAGGATGGGCAGACCGAATGCCCGTGAGGAAGCGGCAACGGACTTTATCCGTTCCCTGCTGTCGGGCGGCAGACGGCTGGCTTCCGATTGCGAAGCAAAGCTTGAAGCCGCAGGCTTCAAGAAATCAACCTACAAGAAGTCCAAAAAGAAAGCCGGAGTTCGCTCTGTGAAGGACGGCTTTCTTTGGTACTGGACTTTGCCGGAGGTTGAAAAACCGATTGAGAATGGGCAGGAAGTCACGGACGAGGACGACCTGCCTATTTGATTGAGGTTTTGAGGGAGGTCAAGGGAGGAAAGCCCTTGCCCACGACATCTTTGCAGCGAAGCTGAAAGTGTCATAGTGGGTTACGCACTTTGAAAAAGTTGCGTAACCAGCACCCCCTCCCTTTCCGCTGACTGGAGGTGATGAGAATGGCGGAAGGAAATTGGAGCGTTATCCGAGTGGAGAAAATCTCCGCAGAGGGAGCGCAGAAAACCGAGCGACACAATGAGCGCAAGAATGAAAGCTACGCAAATCTTAATGTAGACACCGAGCAAATTGCCCGCAATGTTCACTTCAAGGACACGGGCGGTTTGACCTACAACGAGTATTTCCAGCGGCTCATTGACGAGGGCAAAATCTCCACAAGAGGACAGAAAGCTGGTGCAACCATTTTTAATGAGTTGGTCATTGATGTGAACACAAGGTACTTTGAGGAGCACGGTGGATACGAATACGCCAAGCAGTTCTACGAGGAAGCCTATCGCTTCGGCTGTGAGATTTACGGCGAGGACAACATTGTGTCGGCAGTTATGCACGCCGATGAAATCAACAAGGCGGTGTCCGAAGAACTGGGCAAGCCGGTCTACCACTACCACCTGCACATCGTGGCGATCCCCACCGTCCGAAAAGAAATCCTGTGGTCGAAACGCTGCAAGGACGAAGCCCTGAGAGGTACGGTCAAGGAGGTCATCAACCAAGTTTCCCACTCAAAGAAGTGGAAGAACACCGTTCCTCTGCTGGACGAAAATGGGCAGCAGGTTATCAGCAAATACGGAAAGCCGATGTTCCGCAAGTCCTATTCCGTTCTGCAAGACAAGCTCTTTGCGCATATGACCGAAGCGGGTTTCACCGGCTTTGAGCGTGGCGTATTGGGCAGCACAGCGGAGAATTTGAGCAGCCTGGATTATCAAATTCAGAAAGACAAGGAACGACTTGCCCACATTCAGGAACGCATTGAAGCCGAGCAGGTGCGCTATGAACCTGCTCACGAAGTCCGCAAGACAATGGCAGAGATTGAGGGTATGGGGCAGAAAACCCTCACCGGCAAGATTGCCGTTTCCAAGGACGATTATCAACAGCTCACGGCACTTGCCAAGGAGGGTATCACAAGCCGCAGTGAAATCCAAGATTTGAAAAGCAGCGTTTCCTACTATCAAAGGCAATATTTCAATGCGTCCTCTGCCGTGGAACGATTGCAGGAACGCTATGACCGGCTCAAAGAAAAATGCCAGCCGTTTTTGCAGGCACTGGAACACTTCCCAAAGCTGGTGGAGGTCTTTGTAGAGAAGGTCAAGGAGCTTTTCAGTATCAAGGAAGCACAGGAACGCAAGGAACGGGAGGATAGAGCAGCCGCCCGAAAAGAACAATCCAAACACCGTCGGGGCAGAAATGATTGGGAAAGATAATCCCTTCCATTACTATCCCGACTTTTTAACTTCTTCAACACTTGAATTACGGAGGTACGAAAATGAAAGACATTACAAGCACGATTACCAAGCCCCTCGCCGTCCTCGGAGAGAATGGCAAAGGCTACACAAAGGAAGCCAACTTCATTTCGTGGAACGGCAATGCCGCCAAGCTGGACATCCGAGAGTGGCATCCGAACCACGAACGCTGCGGCAAGGGTATCACGCTCACGGAGGACGAGGGCAGAAATCTTTACGCAGCACTCAAGGCAATCTATGAAAAGGAATAATCCTTTTTCGGCTGGTAACGGGGCGTTCGGGAACGGATGCCCCTATTTCTATGGAGGGAGGTGATGACCGTGGAGGAAATGAAAACCGGCTTTGTGGAGAGAATCGGCGGCACGATTTTCGTTGTCAACGCAATGCCCGCAGAGAACGCAAAGCATACGCAGGAGGAGCTTGTAAAGGCTCTGATTGCAAAAGAAGCAATGTCTTTGCAGGAAGCAGATGTTGCCTGATTGACTTTACGCACAGCTATGCGCTTTGGAGATTTTTCAAAAAATATCTCAAAACCACTTGACAGAAGGGACAAAATTTGCGCCATACGAGATCAGCGCATAGAAGTCAGCCCAGTCTTCTAAAATAATCCGGCCCTTTCTTCACCACCAAAGCAATGCTTATAAGCGCCAAAAGCAACATCACCACTCCGCTCCCGATGACAATCCCTTGAGGGTTGCTGCTGCCAGCAATCAGCATCCCGATGGGGACAAACGACAGTATCATGGAGGAAAATACCACCACCATCATGGGCGCACTTTGTTTAACCACCGTAACCTCGGATTTCCACTGGAAGTTGGGCATTTTCAGGTTCAGATACAGCCCAAAGATAGAGACAAAAAGCCCATAGGCAGCAGGTACTAGGAACATGCACAGCCCTTGCACCACACTGGTGGCAAACACCACACTTAGCAGCACCGAACAAATCAGCAGTACTGGAAAGATCAGGGTGAAGTTCACGGCGATTTTGCTGAGCAGTATGCTCTTCTCCCGTACAGGCAGTATTTTGGTGATCCAAATGCTCTTGCCCTCTAGGGAAATGGAGCAGGCAGTCGTACAGGTCATCGCCACTAAAAACGACATAGCCATGGGAATGAGCCAGCCCACTTGGGGCAGAAACTCGCTGGGCAACACGGCTTGTATCTGCTCTCTGCCGAAGATCACCGCCGCCACGCTGGCGATCAGCAGTAAAATCATCCCAAAAGAAGTGTTTACAACGTAGGTGGAAGAGGCGAAAAAGCGTCTTAATTCCTTATGATACAGGGCAGTAAATCCACTTTTTCCCTTGGCCTTTTTCATCACAAAGTTCTTTTTCGTCTGTACAGAAATCGCCCAAGTATTGAGTTTTTTAAAGATGCGGCTCATGGCCCAAATATAAATCGCAAACAGGGCGAGGGAAATCGCCGCATACAGCAGGAAGGGGCCGAACTCCAACGCGCAGACTCCCTGCAAAAACAGCCCCGCCAACGGATAGCTGGCTAAAATAGATTGCTGCAGCGCCGGGCCAATGCTGGCAAAGTGATTCATGGTCGATCCCATACCATAGCTCATTTGAAAACTCAGAGCCATAATGGCCAACAAAAATACCAAGGTGAGTAAAATGCTCACTAGATTCTTATGGCGCAGCTTCGCGGCCACGATGCCCACGATACAACCAATGATTGAGGAGATGACCACCGGTACTAGGGGCAGCAAAATCATTCCCACAAAGAAGTAGATATAGCTTCCCCAAGAGGGCGCCGCATATATCCCATAGATGATCCACGCCGGTACCATGACGATGGCCGTAAACAGCAGATTATAGAAGTATAAAACCAAAAGCCTACTGACCACAATGGTATTGGTGGGAATGGGCATGGACATGAGCATATCGTAGTCCTTAAATCGAAATACCAATCCATTGATCTTATAGATGGTAGTGATGAGCATTATAATGCAGGCCGCAGCGATCATCACCGCCAACAGCACCTCCAGCATCCCAATTTCCTTGAGAGGTTGGGCCATCACCCAGGAATAGAAAAACGATAGGCCTAAAATCAGCAACCCCACTACAATAACCAAGATGCCCATTCGCCTTGCCTTACTCCGCTCTTTGGGGTTCTTCTCATAAATCATTTTATGCACCAGCGAGCTATTCTGCACTGTAATTTTTAGCAAAGGATATAATTTACTCATGCTCTACCAACTCCAAGAATACATTTTCCAGGCTATCTTGCCCTTTGACTTCCTCCATCGTGCCGCTGGCGATGAGCTTTCCATCCTTGATAATGGCAATTTTGTTGCACAGCTTTTCCGCCACGTCCAGCACATGGGTGGAGAAGAAGATCGCGCTTCCCTGTTCACACAATTCGTGCATGATCTGTTTGAGCGTATGGGCAGCGAGAGGATCTAACCCTCCAAACGGCTCATCCAGCACCAACAGTTTGGGCTGATGGAGTAGCGCAGAGATCATCACCAGTTTTTGCTTCATACCGTGGGAGTACGCTCCAATGCCATCCCCTAAGTTGGATGTGATCTCAAACATCTGAGCATATTTTTTGATGCGCTCCTCCCGAATCTCCGGCTCTACTTCGTAGATATCCCCGATGAAGTTTAGATATTGAATGCCCGTCAGGTACTCGTAGATATCCGGATTATCTGGGATATATGCCATCTTCTTTTTGCAGGTCAACGGATCTTTTTTTATGGAGACCCCGTCAATCAAAATATCCCCTTCTTCAAAGTCCAGCGCTCCCACCACCGATCGGATGGTAGTGGTCTTGCCTGCACCGTTATGCCCAATAAAAGCAAATAAATCCCCTGCCTCTACCGTCAGGCACAGGTCATCTACCGCTCTTTTACTTCCACTATAGATTTTGGTGTAATGGTCAATTTTCAGCATTTTCGTCCTCCTCGCCTTGTCTTTTTGATATTTCTTCCCATACGGGAGAAGAGATGATTGTCAGTTTCCTCATCTTACGGCCCTCTTTTGGCTTATATTCCAGATACTTTTTCAGCAGTTCTGTCATCTCCTTCAGCAGCGCCATAAACTCCTCATCGCTCAGTACCAGGGGCATGCTATTTAGCAAGAGCAAATCCTTTTGTAGATCCCCTTCCCCCTTTTGAAAGTACCCTTCAAAATCACCTATAAGGCTCAACAGGGAGTTCTTAATCAGCGTCCTAGCCTCTCCATAGTTATTCGGGGATGGGCTCTCTTGTTTCTCCAACCGATATACTTTTTGCAGCGTTCCCCGGATTTTGTTTTCCCTTTTCACGCCAATTAATCCGCTATTTTGCAATATCCCCAAATGCCGATATAGGCTCGCCGTGGGGATATCACTTAGTTCGCTTCCAATTTCCGCCGCAGTACCTGTTTTATGGGTGAGCAAATACTGGATGATTCGCATCCTCACTGGGTTTAATACCACATTTGCCAAGTTCTTGTTTTTCTCCTCGCGGCCCAAGTGCCCCACTCCTTTCATTTATTCTCAAGTTTAATTATATTCTTAAAATTAATAATATTCAACCGTTTTATCGTTATTGCCATATAAAAAAGCCCAGCAATCTATCTCCCGAGAAAAGGCAAAGTACCTCTTCCTCTAGCAACAGACTGCCAGGCTAATTTCTCGTTCACTCGTCTTCTTTCTTTTTCTCATCTGGTGCCAAGTTCAGCTCAAAGGAGAAAGTACTCCCCTTGCCTACTTCGCTCTGCACCTCGTATTTGGCATGATGCAGCTCTAAAATGCCCTTGACAATGGAAAGACCAATACCGCTGCCTACCGCTGCTCGCTTGTGGTTCTTATCCACCTTGTAGTACCGATCCCAAATATAGGGCAGATCTTTTGGGTCGATGCCCTGTCCAGTATCTTGTACCTCAATGCGCACTTTATCCCCCTGGATCAGCTGCCGTACTACCACTTTTTTATCCTCGCCTGTATAGTTAATGGCGTTATTAATCAGGTTGTACACCACTTGGGATATTTTGATCCGATCCGCCACTATAAAGACATGCCGTTCAAATACAAAAGCAATATCATAGCCCTGCTGCTCTGTCAGCTTGGTATATCGCTGCTGAATCTGCTGGATTTCCTCCGTTAAGTCAAACTTCTCTAAATTCAATTGCTGATTACCCGATTGGATTTTAGAGAGGTCCAAGATATCGTTGACCAGCTGTGTCAGCCGCTTGGCTTCGTCGATAATCACCTGCACATTTTCCGGCGAATTTTCTCCAGGAATATCCCGCATCACCTCTCCATATCCTGTAATCATAGTGAGAGGTGTGCGCAAGTCGTGTGA
Organism: uncultured Eubacteriales bacterium; assembly: GCA_905193725.1. Taxonomy (GTDB): domain Bacteria; phylum Bacillota; class Clostridia; order Christensenellales; family Christensenellaceae; genus CAJJPW01. Next base: position 2,965 of record CAJJPW010000063.1, on the reverse strand, counting down.
CATATTGGCGATGAGCTCTCTTCTCAACCCCTCCACTTTGGAGAGTTCCTGGGCTGCATAGTTCAAAGTGGCGTTCAATTCCTCAATTTCTCGATATCCGTGGGCCGTAAACTCTGTATCATAATCTCCCTTTGCTAACTGTTTGGCTGAGTTATTGATCTTCACAATGGGCCTAGCAATTCTTCGAGAGAGCAACAGAGCCAGCATAGCGGAAATCAAAAGAAAAATCACCGTAATATAGAGCAACTGAATGCGCAAAGTCTCTATGGTGGTGCTCACCGGTGTCACTACTGTATTGAGCATGACCATCGCCGTGCTGTCATCCTCTAAGGTCACTAGCTGCACATATAGCAAGCTCTGGGGCATATTGGTATCCGGCTCTGCTACGATCCCCGTAAAAAACTGGTCATCGTATTGTTTGTTGACGAACTTTGGCTGGTAGAACAGCTCCAGCTCCTTCCCTCCATTTTCCATGGCCTTTAGATAGTATTCCAAAAGGCCCTGTTTGGACAACCTGTGTACTACGCAGTCCATTGCAATATCCGCACTGTAAATATCCTCTAGCCGGCTGTCCACAATGCGAATGCACATGTTGTCGTCCTGAGAGATTTTATCTAACAGCGTCAGTAAATTGTCGCTGTACATATTCTCGCAAATCTCTTGTGCCATTCCCTTGATGCTGCTTATCTTGATCATCTTGTAGAAGCCCTCTAAAAATACCGTCTGAAATAGCCATAGCAGCACCAAAATACACGCCACAAATGCCGCAAAATATCCAAACACCTTCCATTTAATGCTCATTTGGCTATGCTTCAAAGCGATATCCTACCCCCCTTAACGTCACAATATGGCTTGCGTATTCCCCTAGGCTTTTGCGAATCAGCTTGATATGCGTGTCCAGCGTCCTGTCATCTCCATAAAAATCGTATCCCCATACTTCTCCTAACAGTTTTTCCCTGGTCAGGGCGATTCCCTTGTTCTTTACTAGATAAAACAGCAGGTCATATTCCTTGGGTGACATGTCGATCTTCTTTCCATCTATCTTCACCATACGGGCGGTAAAGTCGATGGTGAGCCCTCCAAATTGTTCTACATCCCGCTTGGTTTCTGAGCCCCCCTCTATGCGCTTCATAATCGCTTGAACACGCATCATCAGCTCTTTGGGTGAAAACGGCTTTACCACATAGTCGTCCACCCCCAGCTCAAAGCCGTGTATTTTATCGTATTCCTCTCCACGGGCGGATAACATGATGACCGGGGTGTTTTTGGTTTTGCGAATTTCCCGACAGGCGGAAAACCCATCCAGTTCGGGCATCATCACATCCATGATGATGAGGTCAAAATCCCGCTGGCGGCAGATCTGCACTGCCTCCATGCCGTCTTTGGCTTCTTCCACCTGGTACCCTTCAAACTCAGCGTATTTTTTGATGATCTCCCTGATATTTTTTTCATCGTCTACTACTAGTAATTTATACATATCATACCCCCATGCCCACTGGAATTATCTCTATTTTATCATATTTTTTTGAAAGGTACACTTTATACCTTACGAAAAAAAGCTCTTTTCAGAGCTTTTTTCCTGTTTACGCTATTGTTTTTTATATATTATGTTCTTCAGAGGAAAGAAGAAAATAATAAGAGGCTTATTATGTTGTTTTCTTACCATCCCCCCATAAATCGGGTGGGTATATGGGGAGATGGCCTACTCCAAAGGAGTAATCTTGTCAAACTTGTCTTGTCAATGTCATTAGGTTATCATTCTTGTTCCAAATTGGATTCTCATTGTCAATAGGTTTGGTGATTCTCTATCATAGATCATCCCCTTTCCTTGCATTTAATATATCTTATCAATGTGATCATTGTATGAAGATCAGCTGAATAGTGGAAGAAATTTAGTGCTTTATGAGACTTTTTGCTCTAAAGTTACTGTGAGTTCCAGTGTTTCTTCCCCTCTCTGTACCGTCATCTTCACCTGATCACCAGCTTGATAGCTATCTAGTGCATTTGAGATATCCGAAGAGCTGGAAACTTGGGTGCCTCCAAAGCTAATTACTCTATCGCCAACCTGCAATCCCGCCTTTTCTGCTGCCGAACCTTCATTCACTTGCAGGATATAAGTGCCTAGCTGGTTCACTCGATACATCATAGCTGCCTGCTGCGTGTCTATATCCACCAGAGTAACGCCTAGCTCTGTCCGCCCCACAACGTACCCATAGTCGATAAGCTCGTTGATCACCGTCTTCACATCGTCAATGGGAATGGCGAATCCCAGTCCTTCTACATCCGAGCCAGATGACTTTGCAACCACAATGCCGATCAGATTTCCTTCGCTGTCAAACAGCCCACCTCCTGAGTTGCCAGGGTTGATTGCCGCATTGGTCTGCAATAGGTTCATCTGCTCGCCATTCAAAGTGATCTCCCGATCCAGCGCACTGATAATGCCTGTTGTCACCGTGCCGCCTAACTGTCCTAAGGGATTGCCAATGGCAATAGCCGTCTCTCCAACTTTCAAGCTGCTGGAATCGCCTAGTGTCGCCACGGTGAGATCCTCTGTCGCCTCGATCTTGATGATGGCGATATCCGTCTCTTCATCTCGTCCTATGAGCTTTGCATCATAAGTGTTCCCATTCTTCAGCCGTACCGTGATCTTTTCAGCGCCCTCAATCACGTGATTGTTGGTTACAATATAACCGTCCTTTGAGATGATGACGCCGCTTCCCGCTCCCTCAGAGACGTATTGCCCCATCATTTGGGCAGTGACCATCTCTGTGTTGATCTCCACCACGCTATCTGCGGTTTTCTCCACCACCTGCTCCACCGTATTAGCGCCTGATGTAACAGTATTTACCTCCTGAGCTGGTGCGCCACTTGTCTGCTGGCTCTGCTGTTCTTGGTTCAGATTGGATGCGATCAGCGCCCCACCTGTGCCCAATCCGCCGCCTACCACTAGGCCGATGACCAGCAG
>CAJJPW010000062.1 GCA_905193725.1 uncultured Eubacteriales bacterium | reverse complement strand
TGCTCCATGCAGATCAGCATCGACGGACAAATTCAGGAGTGCCAAAAGGGGCAGGCATATATTCCCTTTTACATTTACGAGTCCATACAGTTGGAAGGGGAGATTACGTTTAATGAAAGCGCATCCGACCCACAGAGCAAGGCTATTGTTTACGATAGCATTGATCAAATCAGCGCGAAGTCAAGAAAATTTGGCTGTGTACTCATCCAGAGCGAAGTGCTCACCAAAACGCCTTACCCCCAAGAGGAGGTTCTAACCGGGGCTTTTATCAGCCCGGAACTGTATCAAGCTATTGCTACCGGAGGGAAGAGTACGATAAAGCTCTCCTTTACTTCTACACCCAAAGAACTAGAGGCGATGAACGTCATAGGTAAAATCACCGGCAGGGATTCCTCCCGGGCGATTGTGTTTAGCGCACACTACGACGGCTGTGGGGCCGATGAGACGGGGATCTATCCCAGTGGTGTGGATAACGCCTCGGGAACAGTGGCGTTGCTCATGATAGCCGAGAAGTTAAAAGATAGGTATCAAGCCAGCCCACCGCCTGTGGACATCGTCTTTTTATTTGCCAGCGGCGAAGAACAAGGCCTGTATGGGAGCAAAGAATTTGTTGCCAAGGCTACATATAAGGATATGGTAAACATCAATTTAGACTGTATAGAGAGAGATGACACCTTAAAGATAGAGGGAAATACCCAGGAGAATTTAGAACTTTTAAATGCGCTGGGTGAAGCGATTGGCGCCCAAAAGGTAAAACAGACCACGGGAGCATCTGATCACGCTATTTTTATGGGAGCAGGGTTTACTGGTGTGATGATTACCACGCTGGATCAGGAACCCTTTGAGACGGGAATTCACACGCACGATGATGGAGCAGACCGGGTGGATCTCGACATGCTCAGCAAATTGGCGGCGGATTTGACGGACTTTACCGAGGAGAATGGGGACGCATTATTTGCCAAATAATCCTCAAAATAAAAGCCATTTTTGGCCGCTCAGAATAGCTGTGCAGTCAAAAATGGCTTATCTTTCTGTTAAAAACCCAGGAGAACAATCGTTAGGAGATGTGGGAAAGGCCGGCAATGCCACAACCCTTGATGACTGCATGCTCTACCTCTACCACTCGTGCCTGTAAATTTTGTGAGGAGAGATATTCCCGTAAATCCTGTACAAAATTGCTGTACATGCCAGGCAGTTTATAGATGGTACTGCCCTCGGCAGTGATGCACACTTTGGAATTTGTCTTGGCGCATTTCACGACAATGCCTGCCATTTCCAGGGCACATAGCCGGGCGGCTCGCCGCACCATGTTCTGCAAAATCACCCGTGCATTGCTCCGAGATTGCTCGTCTACCAATGCGGCTTGTAAGATCCCGGTCTGCTGACCTAAAAAGTCGCTCAGGTCTTTGGTGTCTAGATGGAGCACTTTGGAAATGCCAGCGAGCACCACCCCCTCATTTTGGGCGGTTTTGAGAATGTACAGACAAAGAGGGCCTAAGTAGCCACCGCTGACCATCTTTTCCAGTGTGTGATAACCAGGATCCACTGTGGTGTGGTCAAAGGCAATGTCGATATCCGTGCGAGGCTGTTGGTTATAGCCGCCAGACTCAGTGTTGATCACCATGACCCCTTGTTGGCCGTTAGAGGACAGTTTGCCAATGTGCTGGAGATCTTCTAGATAACAGCTGTTAATACCTGTACCCATAATGAGCCCGGCAAAGCTACCAAAGTCGCTGCCCGGTTTATCTGCCATACCTGCCAATGCTGTGGCCACAGAGTCATTGATGACGCAAACTTGCAGATCGGAATAGCCCTTTTTACCCAATGCGGCTTTGAGCTCTTCACCTAATAACTTTCCCTCCATACCGCTGATGTGGACCTCTTTTACCATTTTGACGATTTTTCCATCCAAGTTGGGCAGGATATCAGTGGGGTAGGCGAAGGAAATGGAGATGCAGCTGGATTTTGTGCAATAGGGCGCCAGCATATCTGCCATGATGGAGAAAAACTCCTCTTGGGTAATGGGTTCTGTGGTGCCCGGCATGGGACATTTTTGCAGATTATCGATATGGCAGGCGCCATTTTCGTCAAACCAAATCCAGGCAATGCGCAGATTGGTGCCTCCCGCATCTACTGCTACCACAGGGGTATTGGGCAGAAGTGCTCCTTTAAGATACACATACGAGGGAATCATCAAAAGCGAGCTGGGCTGCCCGTCCAGTCCTCTTTGCATTTCGTCTATATATGGGTCTATGAGCTCGGGAATAGAAATGGTGCTGTAATGCAAATTGTGTTGTTCCATAAAACTTTCTGGGGTTGGCATAAATAATCCACCTTCCTTCTCAAACAGATATACCTTGTATTTATAGTGCATGAATTAACTATATTATAAACGAATCTGGGAAAAAAGAACATCTATTTTTGGGCAGGCTATTTTCTTTTCGGGTACACCTTGATTTTTCGACGAAACAGGTAGCTTTTGAGCCGTTCCCAGTGAAAGGGAATCATGGGATAGAGATAATGCTCTCCTGAAATGGTCTTGCTGGCAGCGGCAAGAATGATGGATAAGATGATGCCGCCAATAAAGCCGAAGAAATGGGTGAGCAGTAAAAGCCCAATGCGGATGAACTTGATGGCGTAACTGAGCTCATAGCTGGGCTCTAAGTAGGAGGCAATGGCCACAAAGGCCATAAACAAAATGGATTCTGTAACTACTACCTGTGCCCTGACGGCAAATTCTCCCAGCAGCAGTCCGCCAATGATGCTAAAGGCGCCGCTGAGTGTGCTAGGGGTATTGAGTGAGGCGATGAGCAATCCATCGATTGCCACCTCTAAAATGAGCAGTTGCACGATCACAGGTAGGTCAATGGGCTCTTTGATGGTGATAAAGCTGAGCCAAGAGGGCAAAGCAGCCTCGTTTTGCAGCAAGAGTAGCCAAATGGGCGTGAGTATCATAGTGAGAAGCGTGGTAATATTCCGTATGAGGCGCAAATAGTTGCCGGTAAAGGGTGGCAAATAGAAGTCCTCAATATCCTGAGTGAAGTCCAAAAGACAGGTGGGCAGGATCATGACCGTGGGAGAATTGTCCACAATGAGGGCAATCTTTCCGTCCAGTATGTTGGCGCTAGCAGTATCCGGACGCTCGGTATAGCGCACTTTGGGAAATGGGTTCCACATGTTTTTGCCCACTACAGCCTCACAGATGCTCTCAAAGCTCATGGTGGCAGCTCGCACACTCACCTCACTCAGCCGCTGGACGATCTTCTCCACCAGCTGGGCGTTGGCTAATCCCTCAATATAGCTGATCACGATATCCGTTTTGGACATCTTGCCTAGGGAGATATAGCGCATGGTGAGTTTGGGGGTGCGAATGCGCCGGCGAATAAGGCAGGTGTTTTGCACCACTGTCTCAGAAAAGCCGTCGTGGGAGCCACGAAGGACTTTTTCTTTATCCGGTTCCTCAATACCCCGCTGGGGATATGTCCGAAGATCCAGCACAATCCCTTTAGAAAATCCATCCAGCAGCATGGCGGTTTGGCCCATTAAAACGGCGTCGCTCAGCTGCTGATCATCGTCATAAGTGCTAATTTCCACATAGGGAAGTTTGGACTTTAAAAAGATATCTAAGTTATCCAGGGAAAATTGAGAGGATTCCAGCCCTTCTAAAAATTCCATGATCTTTTCTAGAACACTGTCTTTAAAGAAACCGTCGATGGTATAGAGAACGCCATCCACACCAGCGATTTGGATGTTCTTTTTGAGCATATCAAAGTTGATATCCGTGCGCAAAATATCATCTAACATGCGCATGTTTTGATCTAGGGAGGTAGTCAGTTGCATATCCATCACCGCCTTGATTTATTTTGTCAAGCGCGCAGGGCAGTTTTTGCCTTGCAGGCAGATGGTCATAGTATTTGCACAAAGTGGAAAAATATGAGCGGCGAGGCGAGTTTTTCCAAATAGGGGAAGAAAAAACAGGCGAACTTGCCGCCTGTTTGTGTTCATATGATATGTGAGAATCTTGCTAAAATAACCCTACTGTATTTCCATGGGAATCGATATCGATCTCATTGGCAGCAGGTGTTTTGCCCAGCCCAGGCATGGTCATGATCTTGCCTGCTAGAGCGACTACAAAGCCAGCGCCATGAGAGACTTTGACCTCACGAATGTGGAAGGTAAAATTCTCCGGTCGGCCGATTTTCGCGGCATCGTCAGAGAAGGAGTACTGTGTTTTGGCGATGCACACGGGCAGTTGGTCAAACCCGTGCTGCTCAAGCAGGGCCATTTGCCGTTTGGCCTCTGGAGAAAAGCTCACTTCACTGCCACCGTAGATCTTTTGCACAACATGCTGGATCTTCTGCTCCAGTGGTTCATCCAGTGCATAGGAAAACTGAGGTGCGGAGTTGGAGGAGTCTGCCAGACGAAGCACTTCTTTTGCCAGCTCAAACCCGCCTTGACCGCCCTGAGCCCACACGTCGGCAGGGATGGCGGACACGCCAAGGGACTGACACGCCTGTATAATGGTCTGGATTTCCTCCTCTGAATCTGTGGCAAACCGATTGATGGCCACCACTGTTGGTAAGCCAAACACCTTTTGGATGTTCTCAATATGTTTAAGCAGATTGGGCAGTCCGCTCGATACAGCTTGAGGATTGGGGGTGGAGAGATCTCCTTTGGCCACGCCGCCATGGGACTTGAGTGCCCGCACAGTGGCCACGATGACCACACAGTTGGGCCAAATGCCCGCCTTACGGCATTTAATATCCAAAAACTTTTCAGCACCTAAGTCGGCGCCAAAGCCCGCTTCTGTTACCGTATAATCCGCCAATTTCAGTGCCGTTTTAGTGGCGATGATGCTGTTGCAGCCGTGGGCGATGTTGGCAAAGGGGCCGCCGTGTACCAGCGCCGGCGTTTTGGCATGAGGCAGGGGGTATGGGCGAGCGTTTGCACTAAATTGGGACACAGGGCATCTTTGAGAAGCACTGCCATAGCACCATGGGCTTTTAAATCCCGGGCAAACACTGGCTGTTGGTCATAGGTATAGCCGATGAGAATGTCTCCTAATTTTTGCTTTAAATCCGCTAAAGAAGTGGCAAGGCAGAAGACCGCCATGACCTCGCTGGCAGCCGTGATATCAAAGCCCTCTTCACGAGGCACTCCATTGGCGCTGCCACCCAGGCCGGTTATCATATACCGAAGTTGTCTGTCGTTCATATCCATGCAGCGCTTGAAGATAACCCGCCTGGGGTCGATGCCTAGGGCATTTCCCTGCTGGATGTGATTATCGATGAGAGCGCATAGCAGGTTGTTTGCTGTGGTGATGGCGTGTAAATCCCCTGTAAAGTGGAGGTTGATCTCCTCCATGGGGACTACCTGAGAATAACCGCCGCCGGCTGCTCCGCCTTTGATGCCAAAAACAGGGCCCAACGAGGGTTCCCGCAGGGCAAGGCATACCTTTTTTCCATGGAGTTTGATGGCATCGGCCAGGCCGATGGATACGGTGGTCTTTCCCTCACCGGCGGGGGTGGGGTTTAATGCGGTGACCAAAATGAGTTTGCCGTCTTTTTGACACCCACATCTATTGATGGCGTCTAGAGAGATTTTGGCCTTGGTGGTGCCATAGGGAATCAAGTCATGTTGCTCGATGCCAAGGGAAGATGCGACACTGGAAATGGGCTCCAAGGCTGCCTCCTGAGCGATTTCCAAATCTGATTTTACTATCATAAATGGGTTCCTCCGAATATTGTAATCCAAACCCTATATCATATGACAAAGGGTTTCATAAAGTTAGATCGTTTGAAGTTAGAGCATCTGACAAGTTATCTGCTCATTAGTATAAGGCGTAGACAATGATGCTCACAAGCAGGGCCAGACAGAGAATCCCTGCAAGAACGCAAATGAAAATTTTGTTCGCTTTACTTCTCATAAAATATCCAGCCTTCTTTCAGTAATAAACTTTATTTTAGCACAGCTGGGCTGCCAATGACAACTGTCAATTGGTTGAAAAGCGGAAAGGCATGAGATTTTCTGTCAAAAAAGAGGGGCAATCGAGGGCAAAAAAACAGTAGGATACAAAATTTGCTTTACAATAAGCGGTAAATTTTATATACTTGTCACATTGGTAATAAAATATTGCCGAAAGGGGAATTAGTAAAATATGAAAAAAATCGTGCTGGCAGTGTTGGCACTTGTAGTTTGTATTGGTATGATGACAGGCTGTGCTACACCACAGCTTACCAAACCAAAGATGAAAGAAGACGCAAAGACTGTTGAAATCACAGGGGAAATCAGTGCCCAGATAAATGGAGATAAATTGGTAATTACTGCCAACAATAATTTGATGGACGGTACATACTGTAAAATATCTGTCAATAACTATGCTGGCAAGGAGATCGCTAGCGAGGAATACACCCAAGAGGGTGGGGAAAAGACCTGCGAGTTTACCATTGGTGAGGATTGGCCAGAGGTAGTATACGGTTTCTTCATCTCCAGTAATGGCGAACCCAAAGGCCAGGAAAAGGAAGTCAGAGATGTTTATGGAGACCGCTACGAAAACCTCACAGGGGCTCCTGTTCTGTGGAACAACGATGGTGTGAGTGTGGTTTTTCAGACGGAGACCATTGAGATTAAATAATCTTGACATCTTTTTACGATTATGTTATCATAATTTCCAACAAATGCGATGAAAGAGAAACGACAGTTTTAATGGGCACAGAGAGTTGCCGGCAGGTGCAAGGCAATCGATTTAAAATCAGTCAGATCACTCTGGAGCTGGATTCTGAAATACCCGAGGGCTACTAAGGGGGCTACGTAAAAGGGGCCGGGTCATGAGAGAAGCTGGGCCGTGCAGGTGAGGCTAGGTCATGATAGAGGCTGGGCCGTGAAAAAGGGCCGGACTTGAGAAGCTAAAGCCACGAAAAGAGCCGGACTTGAGAAGCTAAAACCACGAAAAGAGCCGCAACCATAAACAAGGGTTTAAGGTTCCCTATGGATTAAAGCTGTGAAGGGCTGACATCAAAGAATGAGTTAGGTTCGTCAGGCTAGAGTCAGAAAAGGTAAAGTAAGATATCCCGGTGGCGCCGTTAACGCACAGGGCTTGATAGAGCTTGTGAATGAGTGGGTGTTTTTATACACCAACTTGGGTGGTACCGCGTGGTAAAGATAATTACCTCGTCCCAAATAGGGGGGCGAGGTTTTTTTAATACTTTTTTATCGCTCTGCACAAAAAGACGCGCGTATATTTGTGCAGCGTGAACAAGGAAAATATGGAAAAAGCGAGGGAATAGTAATGGAAGATAAGATTAGCATGATTGCACAGCGAATTAGTTTATTGAGGGAAATCGCCGACATATCTGTAGAACAGATGGCAGAGAAGTTGGGAATCACTTGTGAAGAGTATATGGAATATGAGCGAGGAGAAAAGGACTTTGCCTTTAGTTTCCTCTATACCGTTTCGGGAATGCTCGGTGTGGATATTGTAGACATCCTAACAGGAGAGGGCGCTAAGTTATCTAAATTCTCTCTGGTGAGAAATGGAGAGGGGCTTTCCATGCAGCGGAGAAAAGAGTATAAGTACCAGCATATCGCTTACTTCTTCAAACACAAGAAGATGGAGCCTTTTTTGGTGCTGGTAGAGCCCAGCGATGTGAACGCGGCTACCCACAAAAATAGGCACGATGGCCAGGAGATCAACTACGTGCTCGAGGGCAGTATGACGGTGTTTATCGATGAGGAGCAGGTAAGATTATACCCAGGAGATACCCTGTATTTTGACGCCAGCAATGCCCATGCCATGCAGGCGGAGGATGGGAAACCCTGCCGGTTTTTATCCATCATCGCAAAGTAAACTAGGAAAATACGAAAAAAGGATGTTGCAGTTATGAGAATATTTGAAAAATACACAAGGGCAAATTACGATTCCTATGAGGATTTTGTGGAAAACTTTAAGATCGATGCGCCAGATAACTTTAACTTCGCCTACGATGTCATGGATGAACTGGCCGAGACAAAGCCCAATAAAAGGGCGCTGCTGTGGACGGATCTGGAAGGGAATGTGAGGGAATTCACTTTTGGAGAGCTGAAAACTCTCACCAACAAAGCGGCGAACTTCTTCACCAGCTTGGGAATTCACAAGGGCGACATGGTGATGCTCATCTTAAAAAGACAATATGAGTTTTGGATCAGCATTTTAGCGCTGCACAAAATTGGCGCTGTGACCATCCCGGCGACCCACCTGCTCACTAAAAAAGATATCGTATACCGCAACAATGCGGCGGAGATCAAGGCGATTATCTGCACGGACAAATCCGAGGTGGAAGAGCACATTGAAGATGCCGAGAGCGAATCTCCCTCCTTAAAGTGCAAAGTCTTGGTAGGAGAAAAGAGAGAGGGCTGGGTTTCCTTCTGGGAAGGGATGGAGCAGGCCAGCGATGAGTGGGAGCGAGTTCCCACTAAAATTGATGAGCCCATGCTGCTATACTTTACCTCTGGTACCACAGGCATGCCCAAAATGGTAGTCCACAACTATTCTTATGCGTTAGGCCACATTCCCACCGCGGTATTTTGGCATAATGTGGACCCAGATGGCATTCATCTTTCCGTATCCGATTCTGGATGGGGAAAATGCGCATGGGGAAAATTATATGGGCAATGGCTGGCAGAGACTACGGTATTTGTGTATGACTTTGACAAATTCGTGCCCCACGAACTTTTGCAGGTGATCAGCGACTTTAAGATCACCACGTTCTGTGCGCCACCGACCATATACCGCTACTTTATCAAAGAGGATCTGAAAAAATACGATCTTTCCCATTTGAAATACGCAACTACAGCAGGGGAGGCGCTCAATCCAGAGGTATTTGAGCAGTTTAAGGCAGAGACCGGCCTCAACATCATGGAGGCATTTGGCCAGACCGAAACAGTGCTGGTACTGGGCAACTTCATTTGGATGAAGTCCAAACCCGGTTCTCTAGGCAAGCCCAATCCGCTGTATGACGTAGACATTGTAGATGAAAACGGCAAGTCCTGTCGCCCCGGTGAGAGCGGCGAGATTGCCATTCGGACAAAAGAGGGCTTTAACATCGGCATGTTCATGGGATATTACAAGGACGAGGAGTTAACGCACAAAGCATGGCACGATGGGCTGTACCGGACAGGGGACGTGGCATGGCGAGATGAATCTGGCTACTACTGGTATGTGAGCAGAGCGGACGATGTGATCAAGAGCTCTGGATACCGCATCGGGCCCTTTGAGGTGGAAAGCGCGCTGATGGAGCACCCAGCTGTACTGGAGACGGCGATTACAGGTGTGCCTCACCCAGACCGTGGGCAAGTGATCAAGGCCACCATTGTGCTGGCTCAGGGATACGTGCCTTCTGAAGATCTGAAAAAGGAATTGCAGAACCATGTGAAAGTCACAACCGCTCCCTATAAATATCCTCGCGTGATCGAGTTTGTAGAGGAACTGCCTAAGACCATTAGCGGCAAGATCAGAAGAGTGGAGCTGCGGGAAAAGGACAATCAAAAATAAAAAAGAAGAGAAAAAAAGGCGCTGGCTTGGGATGAAATTCTCAAAGGCCAGCGTTTTTTATAGTTTCGGTGAGAAGCGAATGTGTATAGAGAGCAGGAAGACTCCTACATGTTGAGGAGAAAAAGGGAAATATGGCGGCAGATACCACCAAAAGAGGGGGAAGATGATAAAAACTGTTTCAGCATAGGTGGAAATATGGTACAATAAATTGAAATAGTGGTAAGGTGGGATGTTAGATGAAAAGTTACCGAAAAATACTGGAGATGAACTTGCCCAAGCGTAGGGCGTTTGTCAATATAACGCCTCAGGTGCAAGAGGCGCTGAAAGAGAGCGGTATCCAAGAGGGCTTATTGCTATGCAACGCCATGAACATCACGGCCAGCGTGTTTATTAACGACGATGAGAGTGGCCTCCATGGGGATTTTGAAAAGTGGCTGGAAAAACTGGCGCCAGAAAAGCCCTATTCCATGTACGCACACAATGGCTTTGAAGATAACGCAGATGCCCATCTAAAGCGGACGATTATGGGCAGAGAAGTGGTTGTAGCTGTAACTCAGGGAAAATTGGACTTTGGGACTTGGGAACAGATCTTTTATGGGGAGTTTGACGGCAAACGCACAAAACGTGTGATGATTAAGATTATTGGGGAATAGCTAACTCACAGGTCATTCAATCTATTTATTGGATGAAGAGTATGAAAAATTTGGATTTTGTGGCCTAGAGAGGTAAGATATAGTATAATGTTTGTTAGGGGGAAATAGAAAGATGAAGATACGAAAGGTCGTCATTCCAGCGGCAGGATTGGGCACGAG
>CAJJPW010000061.1 GCA_905193725.1 uncultured Eubacteriales bacterium | reverse complement strand
CTGGGTCAGGAATGGGCGTTTGTGGAGACGACGACGGCGCAGGGGCACCTCGTTAAAACCATCCTCGGTTTCCATCTGTTCCAATGCGATTTCCAGCCCTTCATAGAGCGCTTGTTCCTCATTCCCCCACAGCTCTACCCATAGGGCACAGCAAGCTTTTTGGGGGAAGTATACTGACATGTCCTTTTTGCTGAGCAGTTCTCTTTCTTTTTCCATGAGTGTGAAACACGAGGCAGAGAACCAGTCGACAGCGGCCACCTGTATGTTTTTCTCTTTCGTATTTGCGGCAAAACTCCTGTAGAACGCTTCCATAGACGCTAGCGTGTGATGAAAGCTAAAAAAGCCACAGCAATAGTCTGGTTGGCGGTACAACTTCAGTGTCAGCTCTGCTCCCACGCCCAGTGTTCCCTCTGTGCCGCAAAACGCTAGTAACTCTAAATTTTCCTGCTGGGTTTTATCACCAGATATCTCCAGCATTTCTCCACTTCCCAGCACGATTTTCATTTTCAAAATGTGATGTGCAAAAATCTCGTCTTGAGCCATGTGTGAACCCATAGCCGCTGTAGCGGCGATTCCACCCAGTGTGGCATTTTGCTCTGTCGGATTGGGCAAAAAACACAGGATTTGTTTGCCCTTTTGGTATCTTTCCCAGGCCAGTAAATCCTGCTCCGAGAGGAATGAAGTATCCATGGTCTTTTTTTGCAGAAGCTCTTTTAACTGCCCCAGCGTCACCCCTGCCTGCAGGGTAATGGCTCCTGTTCCCCGGGATTCGTCGTAGGCAAATCCCAAAATGCCGTTCATGCGAGACAGGTTTAAAATCAATCCCCCGCCGGGTACAGCACCGCCACACAGACCAGTTCTCGCGCCTTGAATGGTAATGCCCATCCCTTTTTCCCTTGCATGAAAAACCGCATACTGTATCTCGGCAATGCTTTTGGGAAAACAAATCGCCTCTGCCTGCCCCACCAGCCCACTTTCATCCCTTAAATATGCCTGCACTTCTGTAGAATAGTCGGGTTGCTTGCCGGTTTTATCTGTCATGTCTCTGCTCCTTTGCTTGGAGGTTCGCCAATGCCTTGATAACCTCATTGCAGTCTGCCACGATCCCCATATCGCTGTACTGGAATATCAGTGCATGGGGGTCATTATTAATTGCAATTATCACTGTGTTTTTGCTGATTCCCCCAATAAACGGCATACATCCCGAAGCGCCAAATACTACACACACTTCTGGCGATACCTTGTTTCCAGAAAGGCCGATCAAATGGCTCATGGGTAGCCATCCGTTTAGCACCGCGGGTCTTGTTCCCCCGACACCTGCTCCCAGCGCTCGGCCCAGCTGACATAGTTTTTCCGCAGAGTGTCTGTCGCCTAAGCCCCGCCCTCCTACCAATACCAGAAGATCGTTTTCCATGTTCCGGTCCTCTTGTATTTTTTCTACCTTTTTCGTACACCAGTCTGGCTGCGGGGGCTTCCACGCTAAGTGGATACATTCTGGCACTCCATTTTTTTGGATCTCCGGGAAGGCGCCTTGGTGAATCGTAATAAGGTAAGGCATCTTTTGAAAGAGGAATTCCCCTTCCAATTGCAGCCCCATAATTCTGCGGGTTATAGAAAGCCTCTCTTTTTGGCGTGTCATTCCGGTAATATTGAGAGCACAACTGCCTGCCACACGGTAACACAACCGGGCTACCAGCTCCTCACTCCTACTATCCGCTCCCAACAGGATCAAATTCGGCATAACCTCATCGTAGAGCTGTTTGAGCAGGGGGACGTATGCATCTGCTTCTGCCTTTTCGCCCTTTTGATCTCCGATTATGCGCACCGTCTGTACAGGCATATTTTTTAACCATTTCGCTTCATGACAAATAGACCATATTTCCACCTGTTTTGCTCCGGCACAATATGCAGCGGAAATGCACTCTCTCATCTGTCTTTCTGTCATTTCTGGCAACACCACAATAGCGGCCCTCATCATTTCACAACCCATTTCTTTAAGCCATCCCATAATTTGTCCGCTTTCTCCTCCACACTATCTCCTTGGATCATGGCGCATTGTTTTTGATGGAACTCGTATCTCATCCCCATATATTCGGGGGAGTTTACCACAGTATCTCCCACATCCATCTGCATATGATGGATCTCTCTCTTTTTGGCATTGAGCTTTTCTCGCAGGGTTGCCGTCCTCAAATAAGGATGTTCTGCTTCCCCTATGATGTAAATGGTTGGCCTTTTGATCAGCCTTTCCACTATCTTCCCATCTGTTTGGGAAACTACTTTGATTCCCTCATGAGTTTTTTCTAGAGAATACACCCCAGACACACAGGGCATCTCCAGTCGCTCTGCTAGCAAATAGGGAGTGATTCCGTTTTCCCCCATCCCCGCCTGTTTTCCCATAAGGATCATATCGTATCCTCCCTGGGCTTCCACATAGCTTCCCAGCGCCTCTGCCACGATTTCTGGCCGATAGGTGATGTCGCAATTCACCTGGAGATAAGTAATTCGCTCAAATCCCAGTGCATAGAGATCCCCACCAAACTTGGGATCCCGCTCCTCCACTGTCACCCCGTGGAGATCTACAAGTTCCCCTGCTTTCTTCGCCGCTTCCAACATTCGCAGGCCATTTTCCAGCGCTCCTTCGTCATAATTGCCCCACTTGCGCTGAAATAAAGACAACTCCATCTCTCCATCTCGCAAGCGGCAGAGCTCTAGCGGCGTAATATGCTCCATATCGTATACTGCTTTAAAACAGACCAAGATTCTCATTGCGCATCACCCATCCATTTTTCCTGCTGAGATATTTCAATCGTATTACGAGATTTATCGGTATTTTTGATCTCATGGGCCATTTGAATGAGCTTCGGCAGCACTTCAAAAGTGTCGGCCCAAACTGCATAATCCGCCAGATCCATGATAGGCGCATGGGGGTCGTGGTTGATGGCGACGATTTTCTGAGCACCCCAGATTCCCGCCATATGCTGGACTGCCCCTGATATGCCACAGGCGATGTACAGCTTAGGCCTTATTGTGCTCCCCGTCTGCCCCACCTGCCAACCTTGCGCCAGCAGACCATCTTCCACTGCGCCACGGCTGGCCCCCACAGTTCCTCCCAGGGCCTGTGCTAACTCGCAAATCAGCTGAACTCCCTGCTGGTTTTGCATTCCCCGTCCGCACGCTACTACTACCTGCGCATTTTCCATACGAGAAAATTCGCTCTGTTTTGGCAGGATCGTTTCCTTCACAATAGAAATCCCGTCCTCCGGCGTGTGAAATAAATGGCTTAGATTTGTGATTTTCCCAATGTCAAATGGTTTCATAGGCTTTGGGGTGGGAAACACGTTTTTGCGCACCGTGGCCATTTGAGGGCGCCTATTCTCGCAGACAATGGTAGCTTTAACCCTCCCTCCATAGGCAGGCCGGGTCTGTAGCAACAGTCCTTTCTCCGGCTGGATTGCAAGCTCTGTACAGTCTGCCGTGAGGCCGGTGCCCATTTTGGCCGCCACTCTAGCAGCTAGGTCTCTTCCCTCT
Source organism: uncultured Eubacteriales bacterium (assembly GCA_905193725.1). Taxonomy (GTDB): domain Bacteria; phylum Bacillota; class Clostridia; order Christensenellales; family Christensenellaceae; genus CAJJPW01. Next base: position 6,882 of record CAJJPW010000061.1, on the reverse strand, counting down.
TCCGTGGCCCCTACCAACAAAATAGAGGGGGAAGCTTTTTGCAAGATCAGCTCCAGTGCCGCCCCATAGCGAGTTGCTGTATATATTTTAAGGGTAAGATCATCGATGAGATACAGCTCTTCCGCGCCAAATGCAAATACGTTTTGCCCGTCATGGGTGATATCACATCCTAAAGCAGCTGCCATTAGGGGCTCTCCCAATTGACGTGCCAGCTGTTTTCCCTTCCACAGCAGTTGTTTGGAAAGCGAGAGCAGATTTCCCTCTTTCCATTGGCAGAGAACCATCACCCCTCTACTATCCATCTTGTGCTTCCTCCAATAAGGGCTTCAACTCCCAAATATTTTCTCTCATCAATTTTTTGGTTTTTCTCGTCCTTTGCGGCACAAATAAACTGATCACCTTTGTGGCTGAGCCCTTTAGCCCACAGCGCCGGCGATCAAGGCCCCTGATGCTCTGCCCATCTTCCAGGAAAATTTTCTGCTTTCTCGCCCTGAGTATCCCTTGCAGTGTAGGGTTTTTGGGGATGCAGATATCGCCCCGCAGGATCAATAGGCAGGGAGCATTTACCCGAAGAAAAACCTCTCTATCTTCCAAATGCTGTACTACGTCAATTTCCCCCTCTTTTCCTCTTTCCATATGGCTTACGCCACATACATGGGGGATTCCCATCCTTTCCGCCAACATGGCGCCTGTCTGGCCCGTATCCCCATCGGCAGAGTGTTTTCCACAAAAAATCACATCTACCTGAGGTTGCTCCTTTAAAAAGGCCGCCAACGTATAGGCAGTAGCCGGCACACCTGCAAAACATGGAGCTTTGAGCAAATAGGCCTCATCCACTCCCATAGAAAGTGCCGTTCTCAGACCGGCATCCGAAGGGCCCATGCTGACCGCCGTCACCTTTGCCTTTGTTGCTTTCGCAAAGCGAAGGGCTGCCTCTACCGCAACCACATCACAGGGGTTAGCTGTCATGTCCCTTCCCGTCCGCTTTAGTGTTCCATTTTTCTCATCAAATGCCACTGTCTCGTCCGCTGGGACGGATTTTACGCATACATATACATTCATAAACTACTTATAATAAATCTCCTGTAGGGAGTCCACCATCTGAAAAGCATCCACAATCATATCCTCTGTGATCTCAAAGGGATGATTCAAAATCGAGTTTTTCTTACTGAGTACTTTCTGTGCCACTCTCCTAAACTGCGCTTCTGTGGCATTTTCCAGACCGATCTGCGAGAGTTTCACCGGCAAACCCACCATGTTAAAATAATCCAATACCAATTTCATCTCTTCATCGGGTGCATCTTCTAAAATCAGCTGCACCAATAGCCCAATGGCCACTTTTTCTCCATGGGAGGCAGCATGTGTCTCCTCCAATACAGTCATGGCATTGTGCAAAGCATGTGCCGCAGCACATCCCACGCTTTCAAATCCAATACAGCTAAGGTATAAATTGGCCTCAATCACATTTTCCAGCGCCGTTGTGACCACATTGTTTTTGCAGGCGCTCAGTGCTTTTGCACTGTCTCTCAGCAAGATATCTCTGCATAGCTGTGCAAGAGCCCATGCCGCCTGTGTGGTGATCCCATTGACGTAATTCTTTGCGCCGGACTGAACACAGGCCCGCGCTTCATAATAGGTAGCTAACGCATCTCCAAACCCAGCCACTAAGAACTTGGTGGGCGCTTTTGCAATCACTTCCGAATCCACTAAAACAATGTCCGGGCTCTTTTGGAGAAATTCCGCACAGACCATCACATGATTTTCATCGTACACTATCGCCATAGCGCTGCACGGCGCATCTGTGGAGGCGATTGTGGGGATTACGATGAGTGGGAGTTCTAGCCGGGATGATACCGCTTTGGCTGTGTCAATTGCCTTGCCACCTCCCAGGCCGATCACCGCTTGATATCCACCTTCCCTATTGGCTTGGGTAATCCGCTGGATCTCAGCCATGGAGCATTCTCCGTGAAAGCTTTCCAAAGTCAACTCCACACCTCTGTCTCGTGCTATTTGCAGAGCTCCATCTACCCGCTCTGCATCCTCGGGCAATGCAATCAATAAGATATTCTCGCCATAGGGGATTAGATAGTCAGCTAAGTGAGCTAGGGCGTTCCTGCCCAATATGAATTTCCCCGGTGTAGTCAATGTCCTGTTCATCTTTCTCTCCTTTTATTTCAGTTTCCAAGGCATCTCTTATTGGTAAGAGGGTGGCATATTGCCGTTTTCACGGCAATATGCTCCTCACTTTTTACACATCCAAAAATTTTAATAAGGATATACTTTTTCACACTATTTTATCCTTCTGGATACAAGATGCCTCTCGCTTCTTCCACATTGGCAGGTGTTACGGTATACACCCCATAAGGTGACCAGTCTGGGAAGTACTGCTGTACAGGATCGATTTGTTCGCCGCTCAACACCCTTAAGGTATTGAATATCGACCAATAAGCATGTACTCTGGGGAACTGGATGTATAGTGCATCAATTTCACCTTGTTCCACCAACCCCAGTGTAGCTTCGTCTGCATCGATTCCGTAAATGTGCATCTCTTCAATGTTCAGCTGTTTTGCGGCATTATACCCACCCATCATTGGTGCGGTATAAGTTGCAAATATGGCGTTAATTTCAGGATTTGCCAGTAGGCTTTCTTTAGACTGATTGAGCCAGCCGTCTTCTGTCTGATCCAGGCGAGTGTCGATGACGTGGATGTTTGGATATTTCTCTGCAATTCTCTGTTCAAAACCGTCCAGGCGCTGTCTTAGATAGAGCAGGTCTTTGGAGCTATCTAGCAGCAAGACATTGCGCTCTTCTCCATTGGCATCTGCCGCCATCTGATCTGCAATGGTTTGTCCCATCAGTTCCTGTGGGGTGAATTCCTCTACAGCTGCATCTACTTCTACCGTTGCATCGCCCACTGCATTGATGATGGGGATGGTTTGATTTGTCTCTGTCAGCGTAGCAGCCAGAGATACTGGATTTGATGCATAGCTGATAATCGCATCCATATCCTGCGCCACGAAGCTTTTTACGTTGTCCACTTCTTTTGCCGCATCTGAGTCAGCGCTCAGCACTTGGATTTCAAAGCCATATTCATCGGCCAATTTTTTCAGCTCATCTGCCCATTCAATTTGCCAGTTGTTGGTCTGTTGTGCCACCGTAACGCCGATCCGCAGCTGTTTCACATTGTCCGCGCCCATTCGTTCCACTAAGGCATCTAAGTCAAATCCACATGCTCCTAGGCCATAATCCCGTCCTAAGCCTTCTCCTACCAAATCCTCATTGCTGCCACCAGTTGTTGTGCTCTCACTTGGATCAGCTGGCTGAGAGGCTTCACCGGTATTTTCCGTTGCCGGCGATCCGGTATTTTCCGTTTCGGCTGGAGCCGACGCGCATCCGATGAGTGTGGCCATCATCATCGCCACTACGAGTACCAATACTACTAACTTTTTCATTTTTTTCCTCCTCTTATTTTTTTTGGAAAACTATTTGATTTTTTATAAATATCTTCGTTTAAGGAACTTATTCTCCCTGTAAACTCACGCTCACCTAGCTTATATATCCTGGTGGTCTTGTTGCAGCTGTTTATACTCCCTGATAATCCGATCCCATCTACTCTGAGCGCCAGTATTGGCAGTGATCCCCCCGTCTACCACCAGGTTATGCCCTGTGACAAATGAGGCCTGATCAGAGGCTAAGAACAGCACACATGCGGCGACCTCTTCGGGGTAGCCGTTGCGCCCAATGGGGTATACATCCGCGCTGCCAAAATCCAACACTTCTAGGCCTCCCATCTTTTCCGCCGAGCGAAAATACATTTGGGTTTTGATGGAGCCTGGGTTGACAGCATTGACGCGAATTCCGTATTGGGCATAGTCAATCGCCATGTTCCGCGTCATATTGGCCACCGCCCCTTTGGAAGCATTATACGAAAAGTAATTGTGGTCCGCCGCTAAACCGGACATGGATGAGGTGTTTACAATAGCTCCTTTGCCCTTTGCCATCATCTGGGGCAAGAAGAACTTAGAGCAGAGGAACACTCCTTTTACGTTAATCGCCATGGTCTGATCCCACTCCTCAACTGTGCACTCGTGGCACTTATGGGGAATGAGTATGCCCGCATTGTTAAATAAAACATCTGCGCCACCGTATTTCTCATTCACATAATCCGCAAATACCTCTACAGCTTTAGCATCCGTCACATCCAGCTGATAGTAATCCCCATCGCCGTATCCATCCATGGAAATCTCACTGGGCTGTTCAATTCCTGTAAAAATCACCTGCCCACCCGAGCTCACGAATGCCTTTGCCGTTGCCTCGCCAATGCCAGACGATCCGCCTATTACCACGACTACTTTTCCGTCAAATCGTATATCCATGTTTTTCTCCTCACTGCCAGAACGCTCTGGCCAAACTCCATTTTATACACAGTAAGATAATATTTTTTCCTGCGAAAATTCCTCTCGTTCCAAAAGCCCCGTCATCTTGCCATCTGCGATGGTAGCAATTCTGTCGCAAAGTCCAATCAGCTCAGGCATTTCAGAGGTTATTAGTATGATTGCCTTTCCGTTGGAGGCAAGGGTGTCGATTAGTTTATAGATTTCCATCTTCACGCCAACATCGATTCCTCTTGTGGGCTCATCCATTAGGAGCAGCTCTACGTCGTCCCGCATGAGCCATTTCCCAATGACAATTTTTTGTTGATTCCCTCCAGAGAGGTCCAGTGCATCGGGATTATAGCTGAGAGACTTTATTTTCAAATCTGCTCTCTGTTCATCCGCTTTTTTCTTTTCTAGCTTTGCATCTACCAGCGGGCCTTTGCCACAGTCTTTCACGGATGGAAGCACCAAATTGAAGTTAACCGACCGATTGAGTACCAGGCCCATAATTTTACGATCTTCTGGTACAAACGCAATGCCGTGCTTGATGGCTTGACGAGGATCTTTAATGGTTATCTCTTTCCCCTTCATCAAGATCTTGGTTGCGCTGTCTTTACGATCAATGCCAAAAATCGCGCGCATGATCTCTGAACGTCCTGCACCCACTAGTCCTGCTAGGCCAAATACCTCGCCTTTTCGAACGGAAAAACTGATGTCATTCAATTTGTCATTGGATAGGTTTTTCACCTCGAATTGGATCTCTGATGCTGGAGTGGATGTCTTAGGGTAGATATTAGAAATATCTCTGCCAACCATCATTTTGACGATCTCTTCTTTGGTGATGTTCTCTATTTCCTCTGTGCCAATCACCTGTCCATCCCGCAATACCGTAACCCGATCGGCGATCTTCCTGAAATTTTCAATCCGGTGATCGATGTAGAGAATGGACATGCCCTCCCCTTTGAGCCGATTGATTAGCTGAAATAGCTTTTCTGTATCCTCTTCGGTGATAGAAGAACAGGGTTCATCCATAATCAATATCTTGGCATTTTGAGATAGGGCTTTGGCAATTTGAACCATTTGTTGGTTGGCAGTGGACAGATGCTCCACTTTTTCATCCAGCCGCACTTTGCACCCCACCATATCCAAATATCTCCGTGCTTCTTGGTGCAGCTTTTTCCGGTTTACTAAAAATCTTCCAGGTTCCCGATGCAAGAAGATGTTCTCTTCCACCGATATAGTTGGGCTGAGATTAAACTCCTGGTAAATGGTGGCAATTCCCAAAGCTTCTGCATCCGTAGGCCGTTTGGGCTGGAAGGGCTCCCCAAACAGGGTGATCTCTCCCTCGTCTTTTGTGTACATTCCCGATAGGATTTTCATAAGGGTGGACTTGCCCGCTCCATTTTCCCCACAGATGATTTGTACTTCTCCTTCATGCAGCTCTAAACTGACATCTTGTAATGCTTTGGAACCGTAAAAGGATTTACTGACATGGTCTATTTTTAAAACCACTTTTTTACCCGTGCTATTCATTTCAGTTCCTCCTGCACTATTTATTTTCTTTTCTGCGATACAAAAATGGAGAAGACGACGGACAGTACGATAACTACGCCCAAAACAATCTGCTGCGTATAAGTGTCAACTCCCAGGATACCCAGGCCATTGGTCAGTACCCCCATTACCAAAGAGCCCAATATGGTTCCAAACACATTGCCTCCCCCACCTTCAAAGGTGGTGCCACCTAGAACTGCACATATGATGAACTTGAGGCCATAATCTGCACCATATGCGGAAGAGTATGCTCCCATTCTGGCACAGAACATGATGCCCACGAGAGCTGCAAAAACGCCCATGATCAAAAATGCCACTGTAGTTACCATCTTCACATTGACGCCGGAAGAATAGGCCGCCTGCTGATTTCCACCAGTCGCCTGTGCCCATCTTCCAAACTTGCTTCTGCTAATTAGGAAATACATCCCTACCATCAGGCCGACCGTCCAGATGAGCATTACCGGTATGCCTAAAAAAGTCCCTCCAGAACCGTAAGGTCCAAAGATTTGAACCAATGCTGGGTCCTGTATCAATTGAGAGGTCCCTTGGGTGATGGTATAGGATACGCCTGTAAAGGCAAAGGCAATTGCTATGGTCGCCAGAAAAGCTGGGACTTTAAATTTCACTACCAACAGGGCATTTAGTCCGCCACATACTGCGCCTGCCACGATAGTAATTAAGACGCTGGCCAGCAGCCCCATTTGGAAGGTGACCATACATGTGCCAAATACTGCGCAGCATACGCTGATGACCGCCTCTGCAGACAGATCAATACTTCCAACTAGCAGTATTAACGTCATGGCAAAGGCGCCGATAGAAAATCCTGCTGTTGCCTCTACGATGTTAATTAAATTAGTCAGCGATAAGAAGGTGTTGAACCCTTCTCTGTTAAGAGGCGATACACAAATGAAAAAAATAAACATAGCCACAAAGAACGCCAATGTGATGATGATTG
>CAJJPW010000060.1 GCA_905193725.1 uncultured Eubacteriales bacterium | reverse complement strand
GCCGGGCAGCGGCTTTTTGTAGTACCAGTCCACCACGAGCGACTTGTTCGTCGTATCCACCTGATCGTCCGTCTTGTACTTGCTGACAAAGGTGTTGTCGCTGCGCAGATTCATCGTCATTGGGCGGCCACACTTCGGACATTTGGGAATGAGACCGCTTGGTATCATCATGTCCTGCTGATACTCGATCATCTGCCTGACGGCGGCTTCATTGTCGTAGGTTGCCTGATGACAGGGCTTGCTGCATTGCCACAAACCGTAATCGCCCTGCATGTAGAACAACCGCTGCTTATCAAAGCCCGCAAGCTGAAATTGGTGATCTACATTGGTGGTCAGGATAAAGTAATCTTTGTCCTTCATGAGTGCTAACAAGTCGGCATACACGCTTCCCGGAGCAGCAACATAGCGATTGTAGAATATGTGACGGCTCCACCACGCCCAGTATTCTTCTAGTGTATGGTAAGGATAAAATCCACCGGAGTACATGTCAGTGATGCCGTACTTTTTGTAGAAGTCAGAAAATGTTTTTTCAAATCGCTCTCCATCATAAGTCATTCCCGCAGAGGCAGATACCCCAGCGCCTGCTCCAATGAGTATGGCCTCAGCAGTCTGGATTTCATATTTGAGCGCTGGGATCTGTTCCAAGTAATTTTTGGTAGATAGATAGGTCGGTTTGTGTAAAGACATTAAATATTACCTCCATTTTGCCACTGATTTTTGCCTGATACTCCTGAACCGTTTGGATGGCGATTCTCGCTGCCTGCTCATGGGGAAAGTGAAACTCACCGGTGGAAATGCAGCAAAACGCAACGCTTTGAATGCCATTTTGTTCTGCAAGCGCTAGGCAAGAGCGATAACAGGATGCCAATAGTTGCTCATCTTGTTTGGTGAGCAAACCGCGAACAATCGGACCGACTGTATGCAAAATATACTCACAGGGAAGGTTGAACGCCGGTGTGATGAGGGCGCTACCCGTTTTCGCCGCATATCTGCGCTGCTTCATCAGCTGAGCGCAAGTGAGGCGAAGTTGCACACCTGCAAAAGTGTGGATGGCGTTATCGATGCAGCCGTGGCAGGGAATAAAACAGCCCAACATCTGACTGTTCGCTGCATTGACAATGGCGTCGCACTGCAGGGTTGTGATATCACCCTGCCAAAGATAAATATTCTGCTGGATCGGCTTGAGATCGCGCAGGTGGACGATCTTTTTTCGACTTAGTTCTTCCTGCAAATAGGCATCCTGTACTTGCAAGAAGAGGGGGCTTACCGGCTGTGGCTGGCGAACGTTAAATAGAGAACGGAGCAATTGTTTTTGCCCTTGCTCATCCATGGGAATGTCCATCTTCACATCTTTCGGGTATTCTTTTAGCAATTCGTTTATTAAGTAACAACGCCTTTGTTCTTGCGTCATTGATATCCCTCCTGTATGATCGCATTTTGCGGGCAGGATTCCACACAGTTGCCACAATGCAGGCAGTGCTTTTGTTGAATCACTGCTGGTATAGCAGTGAAATCAATACAATTTTGCGGACAAACTGCTATGCAGGCCCGGCAACCAGTACAGGCATTGGTGATAAAATAACCGTCTTTCTCGCTTTTTGCCCCGCCAAAGGAAAAGGATAATCGCTCAATGGGCTTTGTGGAGAGATCAAACCATTGGCCGGATCCTTGATAGAGTTGAAAGACAGTGAGTGCTTTTTGGGATTTTGGCGTAGGGTAAATTTCCTTCATATAGGGGTTTTTTGCAATCAACTGAGGGAGAAGACCGCTTCCCAGTTCTTTGACTTTACCTCCCACGGAGATGGCCACACAGGACATGGTAGCTTTGCCCCTGATGCCCGTTAACGACAAGTATCCACATTTTTTCAAGCGGTGATAAAAACTCTTGCCTGTAGCGGTGAGAAAATATAATCCACTTTCGTCTGCATCCATGATATCAATCGCACAGGTGACTGGCAAACCGGCTTCATCTACTGTAGCAGCGACAGTGGTATGAATTTCTCGCTGTAAATACAGTAAAATTTCGGATGTCGTCATGTCAATTTACCTCCTATGGCGTGTCTGTAAGGAGTAGATAAGGATAATGGCAGAAAGCCCAGCAAAGAGCAGGTGGCCTTCTGCCCAAAATAGTCTTTCTTTTTGAACCATGCTCATTGAGAAACGACGCTAATGCGCTGTTGTATATGATTTCCCTGAGTCGCTTCGTCAACCATGGCAATCGCGTAGTCAGCATAGCTGATGACGCTTTCCCCCTTGGAATTGAGAACTAACTCCTCGCCACCAAGAATATAGCTGCCTGTTCTCTCACCGTCTGCGCGGAAATCGCCGGCAGGGCTGATATATGTCCACTTGACATCTTTACGCTCACGAAGTTCCCCAAGAGCTTTGGCCATAGCTGCAGCAAGAGGCTTAAAGATATCAGGAAAATCAGGGCCATCCGATACGCAAGCAGTGTGCTGCGGATTGACATATAAACTTCCAGCGCCTCCTACAACTAACAGACGAATATTGGTACCGCTGAGTATATCACATAAATGCTTTAAAGAGGTACTGTGTTGAGGAAGTGTCTCTTCTGTCCAAGCGCCAAATGCGTCGATAACAACATCAAAGTCTTTGAGGTCAGCAGATGTGAGATCAAATAAGTCTTTTTTTAGTACATGTTGTGCAGAAGTTTGATTTTCTCCTCGAACAACAGCTGTGGTCTCTAGACCTCTGCCTACAGCTTCTTTTACGATGAGTTTACCTGCTTTTCCGTTTGCACAAATTACTGCTATTTTCATTTTGAATTCCTCCTAAATATACTGAATCAAGTGTTTTATTTTTCATTGGAGCTTCGGACCGGCCGCTCTCCTTAGCTCTTGTCTCTATTATACGAAGGCAAGTTTTTTTCGTAAAGTAAGCACTTTATTGTGCTATAGTTACCAAATAGATACGAATGGACAGTTACCTAGAGGAGACCATTGGATAACCATCGGCTGTTTTGCCACTAAGATTGTTAAAAAAAATTTTTTGCAAATTGACTCATAAATAGCTGTATAGTATAATGAAAACCAAAGTTTCTAAAAGAAACTATAAAAGGGAGTGTGAAAGATGGACGAGCAGAAAAGGGAAGTAGGGCTGCCAGCCTGTCCGGTGGAAACGACCCTGGCGCTGATTGGAGACAAGTGGAAAGTGTTGATTTTGCGCGATCTGCTGCCTGGGACAAAGCGTTTTGGCGAATTAAAAAAATCCATTGGCAGCGTATCTCAAAAAGTACTCACTGCACAGCTTAGGGATATGGAGGCAAACGGGTTGGTGAACCGCAAAGTATATGCAGAGGTTCCACCAAGAGTGGAGTACACCCTCACTCAGTTAGGGCAGAGCTTAAAGCCTATCTTAGATGCTATGTGGAACTGGGGAGAAGGCTATCAGGCAGCTGTTCATGAAAAAAAGGGCAAAACACAAACTACCTAGTGTAGGAAAGCGTTTTGCCCTCTATTAAAAAAATGCTACTTCTGAAGGAAAGAGACGCGATTATTCCCACTCGACAAAGCCTAATCAATTTTGCTTAGAGATTATTCTCTGTCGTATTCGTGGTGCTTTTGATTATTTGATGTATCCATATTATCCTGCCTATATGGGCTAATGTTATCAATTTGTTATCGGGGTTGATAACATTTACTCTGTGACTGTGGATAATAGCAATATATGCCGATTCGAATTATAAGCGATTTTGCTTAGAAACTCAAGTGCTAGCCGCTGATTGTCATTATCAACTAAAGCACCTGAGGCAACGAATAATTGGATATTTATAGTCAATTTCCTGTGTTTTCAAAATTTCGTCCTCACTTGGAAGAACTTCTTTTAACATAAATTACTACGCATACTTCTTACTTGATTCTGTTTACGGATATCGTATGCTCCTTTGGTGGCTCGTAAGCTGCGGCATATCCAAAGGAAGCGCATAATACGGGTGTAAATTCATCCGGTATTCCAAGTAAATCTTTCAATGTTTTGTCTTGCTTCACAACAACAGTAGCCGCCGCCCAAAGAATACTATCTATCTTCTGGTCAGTTGCCGCCAAAACCATATTTTCAAGGACACAAGCGGCGTTTGCGTACTCAATTCCCGGTAACATTGTGGGCTTCGATGAGAGCATAATCAGTGTCCTCGCTCCAAAATCCATGTTTTTCCGTACTTTTCTCATTTTATAAACGGAATCAGAGGTCGCTGCGGCCAGCCGTTTCAAAATATCTTCATTTTGAATGATTGTAATATGCAGAGAATCGTATTGACCTGATCCTACCGGAGCCTTAAATCCAGCTTTTACGATGGTGCCCAATGCTTCATCTAAAATCTGTTTCGGTTTATATGTTCTTACGGATTTCCTTTGTGAAATAGCTTCTAATGTCTCCATAAATATCCCCCGCTCAAACTTTAATTTTTATTACACAATCACTGCCGCCACGCAGAAAGCTCTCCACAATTTCCACTTCTACAGGCTTTCCGAAAAATTCACTCCATACCGATTTCTCGTGACCTCTGGTACATTCACACAGCATATCTGTATTTTGAGAGATTTCGGAAATCATCGGGCAAGAACATCCTTTCTTTCCGAGGTGCATGATAATGCCATCTTCTGCTTCTATTATGGTTATTGGCATAACTTTCCTTAAAAAAGCAATGTAGTCCACCCTCGTTTTACACTCTGCCGCAGCAGCCTTTAATTGCTTCATTGTAGTAGCTGCATTTTTTCGGGCTGCACATCCTTTGCCACAACATTCAATCATGTGGATTGCCGTAGTGCCTTTGTTCTCTTTTGCCGCTCCCAGCATATCCTCAATCCATTCGGCACATTTACTCATATTTGTTGTCCTCCAATCGAAAGTTCAGTTGTACTTTACATCTTCAATTATAGATGGTATAATTATAAAATAAAAGTACGATATTATTTTATAGGTACTATCTTATTTGATAGTTAGGAGGCTTGCTATGACGGATTTGTCTTTTGATCCGGAGCATTGTTCGATTGCCAGAGTGTCAAAAATTATTCAGAGCAAATGGACAATGGTCATTATTTTTTTACTGTCTGAGGGCACAATGCGCTTTAGCGAGATCAGGCGGTTGCTGCCGTCCGTTACCGATGCGAATTTGACAAAGGACTTGCGCCTGCTGGAAAAATACGGCGTAGTACATCGTGAAGTTTATCCTGTTGTTCCTCCAAAAGTTGAGTACTCTTTAACGAAAATGGGGAAGGACTTCCTACCTGTTCTGAACGCAATCGCAGAATGGGCAGACAAATACACTGCAACTTAATGCTGTAAAACTTGCTTTCAAACACAAAAACAGAGTAGTCAGAAAATCAATCTCCCGACTGCTCCATTTTTTAATTGATGATTATTTATAAATCAACTGTGTGTTCACGATTTCCATAGCCGATTCACGCAGCCCATTCATTCTACCTACTCATTCCATCGGATTCTCTGCTTTGAGTTTTTCAGTTATGCTCACTAGCTTTGCTATCTGCTTTACCAGCCATAATAACAAATTCTCCGCTTGCCCGTCAATATCCGCAAGATAGCTGTTCAGCTTACCGCTGGTGAGCGGATTGGTAAAAAGCATTTTGCGGTGTTGTTTGAGATACTGCAAAATGCCAATGTCTATATACCGATATATTTTGTTCCTTTTGATTCAAAGCAAGGCATTTATGTATTTAAAAGCCCTTAGCTGAAGTGATTACCTACACCTAAGGGCTTTGTAATATGGATTTCTTCCGCCATACAAGCCGCCTTTTATCATTCCGTAACCTGTAAACCACCAAATTACAAGAATAATGGCATCCAAATAGCTGTTATCAAAAGACCTTTTGAAATCCTGAAAATCCGCATGAATACTGATTTGTTACAGTGCTTCGTTTTATTCCCACTCGATTGTCCCTGTGGGCTTGGGCGTTACGTCATAGCAAACGCGGTTCACACCCGACACCTCATGAGTAATGCGATAGGTGATCTTGTCGATCAAATCCCAATTCAACCGTTCGATGCTGGCAGTCATGGCGTCAATGGTGTTGACCGCGCGAATAATGACGGGATACTCAAAGGAGCGGGCATTGTTTTTTACGCCTACAGACTTAATATCAGGAATGATCGTGAAGTACTGCCATACCTTTCCCTCCAGACCAGCTTTTGCGAATTCCTCACGAAGGATAGCATCGGATTCCCGCAACGCCTCTAAACGGTCTCGAGTGATGGCTCCCAGACAACGCACTCCTAAGCCAGGGCCGGGGAAGGGCTGACGGTATACCATGTTGGCAGGCAATCCCAAAGCCACGCCGCAAGCGCGAACTTCATCTTTAAATAGATACTTCAAAGGCTCCACCAGTTCAAACTGGAGATCTTCTGGCAGTCCGCCCACATTGTGATGGGACTTGACTATTTTAGCCGTTTTCGTACCGCTCTCCACAATATCTGGATAGATGGTGCCTTGCCCCAAAAAGTGAATGCCCTGTTGCTTTCTGGCCTCCTCTTCAAATACGCGGATGAACTCAGCACCGATAATCTTTCTCTTTTGCTCTGGGTCGGACACATTTTCCAGCTTTGTTAAAAAGCGCTCTGTGGCATCTACATAGATGAGTGTAGCCCCCAATTGCTTTTGGAATACCTCTACTACTTGCTCAGGTTCTCCCTTGCGCAACAGGCCGTGGTTTACATGGACACATACCAATTGATTGCCGATGGCCTTGAGCAGTAGCGCTGCTACCACAGAACTGTCCACTCCACCGGAAAGAGCTAAGAGCACTTTTTTATCGCCCACCTGCTTGCGGATCAACTCAATTTGGTCGGCAATGAAATTCTCCATATTCCAATTGGCTTCGCAGCCGCATACGGTAAAGACGAACTTTTTGATATCCTCTGGTTGACCTGGCTTTAACGCAACGCTGTTAAGAGAAGGATGGTCAATAGAAGCGAAAGGAAGGCCACATTCATAGATCTCATCTAACACATCTATGGGTTTGCCATCCACAATCCGGTTGGGGCCACCATTTAAGATGACACCTTTGACATTGGGCAGACGCATGAGCTCTTCTTTGGTAATATCGTGGGGATGGATTTCGCTATACACCCCAAGTGCGCGGATTTCACGAGCCAGTGCAGAATTTTCTTCACTGCCCAAATCCAGTATGACGATCATATCCTGTTTCATCGTAGATTCTCCTTTTTACATATAAACAATCACTTGTGAATTCTCTTGACTTTTGCATCGTACTATATTTTTGGAAAAAAATCAATGCAAACTTGCATAAATCTCCAGATTCTTAAATACTGTGAAGAAAAGGGAACACTAAAAATCCATTACCCCCCAAAGAAGGAAGACAATGGATTAAAAGTAGATCTCGTAGAAGTGGAGAAGGGCGCCCGAGTTTAGCTTTTTTGCTGGATTTTCCCGTTAATTTTTTTGATTCTATTCTTCCAAAAGAGATACTGGATGAGCCACATTACCACGAAGATGGCGAGAAAGATAGCAAAGTATATCAAAAAACCCTCCAAGCTATGCTCCATCCAGTGGGTGATATATGCGATAGGAAACATGGCTAATGCGGTACACGCAAAATAGATTCCGGTCTGCTTGACGAGGCTCCAGTGATCTAGCTCCCAGATGACAGAAGAGGCTCCAAATACAAAGCCCAGCAAAGCGCACATCAAAATTTGAACAGCCACAGCGCCAATTTGGCTGCCCATCTGGTCGACGAGAGCTGGTACACAGGGGATATATGTTCCATGCCCATAGCCTAAGGAAATGAAAAGTGTGATCAAATAGCCTAGTGTAATACCGATGAAAATTCCCAAAGATCCTCTTACAATAATCTGTTTTTTCATATCTTTCACCTCACAACCCCAATACTGTTTTTATCTTTGATACATACCGACGAGACACATAGGTGGTAATGCCATTGACCAAGGTAATGCAAATGGTTCCGGAAAGACTCAGGTCGATTTTTTGAATGGCCTGTAGATTGACGATCTCAGAATGAGATATGCGAACAAAAAGTTTAGGATCTAGCCGCTCTTCCAGCTCATAGAGTCTGAGGCGGACGGCCAATTCGCTAGAAGATGTTTGCGCATATATTTTTTGATTGCTGGAGTAAAATCGGATCACATCTGTGGTATCCAGCAACTCCACGGCTTTGTTGTCAAACCCAGCCAGAAGTTTTTGCTGTGTATGAGACAACTTTTGCATGATTTCGCTGATCTCATCATTCATTTGACTTGCCCTGATAATGATCTCCGTTTCCGTGCAACTCTCATCTAATTGAAAGCGGATGTGCATGACGGCCCCTCCTCATAAACAATTGATTTCATCTCCCATTATATAGAGTAAAAAAGTGAGGTGCATCTGTTTTTTGATAACTGGTCGTTTGAGGATGATAAATGGCAGTAGGCGAAGCGATATTCTAGGAAATGAAGATATATTAAGCAGTGTCTCCCAAGAAGCAACCGCCTTAGGCAAATTCAGCACACATAAATGGCCGTGCAGAGGGTTTGTTACCTCCCTGCCCAGCACTGTTGTGGACCTACTTCTATTTACTTACTTCCTGTTTTCCTAAAACTGTCTTTCTTCGGGAAGCTCTTCTCAGTTTGCTTCGACTCGCGCCTTTGGGGCTGTACTGGTGTTTAAGTGGAAATAAACCTGCGGTTTTACCGCAGGTAGAAAAAAGGCTTAGCAAGAGAAAAACTTTCGAGTGTACAATGAGTATATGGGGATAGGAATTGGCAAGAAATAGATAAAAAGGAAAAAGCACCTCAATATAGTACTTGGGCTATCATTTAGGTGCTTTTAGCTCTGCTCATATTTGAAGACGGTTCAATGAAATTAACTCGTATGGCCTTATGAGGAATTTAGCGTTCTCAATTCGGAGTAATACTCCAGCTGCCATTTACAGTTATTTCAAAAAACGCATTGCTTCCGCTGGGAATTTCTACGATTTGCGTTCCACTATATTCTCCGATTTCATTTATTAATAGATCGCGTCCATCCGTCGTGTATACCCAGACGGCAAAATTACTGTCTCCATCATGAGTAAATGTATACGCTCCAGTAGTACCAGAGAAAATAGGAGTGACAGAATCGCCTTTGCCGCTGAATGAGGTATCTGTCGTCGTTTTGAGTTCGTCTATTACGCAATTCCAATTCCCATTGGCAATGATATTAAACGTGAATGGAGGCTCGCCATTTAACAAAACGACTCCATCATATTTACCGATCTCATTGATAATCAGATCTTTTTCCCCCGTATTGTCATATAAATGAACGATGAAATTGCGCCGACCTGAATGGGTGAAATGCGCGGTATAAATCTTATCGCCTAATTCTACGTCTGAAATTAGAATTCAATGAAATAAATGATAAAATTCGTTATTTATCTTCTTTTTTCGACTATTTGTCGCCGGCCTCTGCAGCCAAATGGGCTATAACGATATAAACACAGAGAAAAAGAAAGAAGATGGAAGTATTTCCATCTTCTTTCTTTTTCCCATATTGATAGAGCAGAAGGGGGTTATTTATTTTCTGCTGTTTTGTTGTTCTGTTTGCAAGTACTGCAGTAATGGCCACATTGCCATAATTCATCAGCTACAGGCGCCCATTTTTCGGCCGTCTCTTTGCATTTTCCAGATAGATCATGGACATCCTCTGGGTTTTGCATATCGGTAGAATGGGCTCCAGAGCGATCTACCATATCAGATAGCCGGCCAGGATTATCCAGCAATGGGCATGGACGCAAGTGGTTTTCATTAAATGGCTGTCCTTTATGGTATTGCATAAATAGCGGTGCCTGATACGCTTCTAGCAGCGTCTTTTCCTTGATGTTAGAATCTGAATAATGGATAAAGGCACAAGGCTCAATATCTCCATTGGCGTTGATGTGGAGATATGCTCTACCACCGGCAATACATCCTCCTACATATTCGCCGTCATTCCAGAAGTCAAGAGCGAAGATAGGCTTTGTATGGCGCCACTCGTGCATTTTCTTATACATAAGTGCACGCTGATCCGGTGTTACCATAAGGTCTGTAACAGCGCCGTTGCCGGTTGGCATATATGTGAAGAACCAAGCAAACTTAACACCATGGTCGATAAGCCAATCCATATATTCGTCAGATGCAAGAACATCGGTGTTTTTGCTTGTGTAGCAAAGTGATGCGCCGAACGGAACGCCTCTGTCCTTAAGGCGCTTCATCGCTGCGGTGCACTTTTGGAATGTGCCCTGACCGCGGCGGAAGTCGTTTTCTTCCTCGTATCCCTCGATTGAAAATGCAGGATAGAAGTTGCCGACCTCTTTAATTTCATCGGCAAAACTGTCATCGATAAGTGTGCCGTTTGTGAACGAAAGGAATGCGCAATCCGGATTCTCGCGGCAGATACGCATAATGTCCTTTCTTCTCATTGTCGG
>CAJJPW010000059.1 GCA_905193725.1 uncultured Eubacteriales bacterium | reverse complement strand
GCCACCGGCGTAAAGCTGACAGTTTGATTCATGACAAAGCGTGCTGCTTGTACAATGCAATTTACCTGGTGGGAAAGGTTGTATCAAAGTGAGAAGAAAGCATTTTAAGAAATATAAAAGAAAAACGATCGGGATGAGAAGACCGAAATACAAGCGGAAAAAACGGCTGCGGAATATCTTTATTGGCGTGGTGATACTGCTGATTGTAGCGGCATTTGCCTTTGCGCTCATTTGGGGCCTTACTGGTAGAGAACAGCCCCCGGAAGACCAGACACCGATTAATACAGGAGAAAAACCCATTGTGAGTGAAACCCCTGAGGCAACACCCACTCCGACGCCAACCCCGAGCCCCTCGCCTACTACAGAGCAGGTAGATATCTCTATGCCAGAGAATGATAAAACCATTCAAAAGGTGGAGGCGAATACCATCACTGGGGAGATTATGTCTCAAGGACAGCAAGTGGATACCTTTGAAAGGGAAGACCCCATCCAGCCAGATGGGACAAGTGAGCTGGAGGGAATTCTTACCTACCGGCAAAATGATATGAGAAATTCTAACCTATCTTCTCAGCTCACTGTCAGCGGGAATATGAATTTCAGCACTGCGTTTGAAGCTGCCTTAGAGAACAACATAGCGGTGGATCGGAATTTCGAGTTCGCTCCGTTAGTTGTGTCGTGGGACAGTCAGACCATATCTCACATGAATGTGACCGATGAGATCAAAGAGAGAGGATCGCTCACGGAGATCATTTTTGCAGGCAGTGATGGACTCATTTACTTCTTTGACGCCCAGAGCGGACAGGCCTCCCGGGAGGCCATTGATGTAGGCGTGCCGTTTTTGTGCACACCAACGTTGGATCCACGGGGATATCCGATTCTGTATATTGGACAGAGCGCAGGCCCTTCTGGCGTGGGGTCGAATGAAGAGATCTATATGCGGGCCTATAGTCTAGTGGACGGCAGGCGGCTCATGCGGGTTGGCGCTGACGAAAGGGATGAATTTGCGCTCAATGCCATTCAGGGCAACAGTGGAGCGCCCATCGTCAATGCCGCTTCAGATACACTGATTTGGGCCAGCCAAAACGGCATTATCTACACGGTGAAGCTCAACACCTCGTATAATGAACAGACAGGACAGGTCTCTATGGATCCAGATCGGACGGTGAAATACCGCTATCAAGTGGCCAATGCTGGAGCGAAAAACTTCTCCATCAAGCTCAGTCCCTCTCTCTACGACCACTATCTGTTCTTTGTGGATGAGACCAGCCGGTTACATTGCATCGACCTAAATACTATGGAGCTGATGTATGCGGTAAAACTTCAAGCAGATGCCAGCGCGGCGCCTCTGATCTATGAGACGGAGACGGGGCTATATGTCTATACAGCGACAGAAGCGGTGGAGAAAGAAGGTGGCAGTTTTGCTGCTACGCTTACCCTGCACAACGGGACAAACGGAGAGACCATTGCATCGGTAGACATCCCTCTTCAAGAAGGGGATAGCATCAAGAGCATCGCCCTAGGAGATAGCAACGTCATTGTAAACACAGTGGGAGAGACGTCCTCTATCTTGAGTTTCCGCAAGGATAATTTAGAAGCACAGGGCAGCACCCCACTAGAAGGGACGACTTATGGAGACATCCAGCTATTGACGGACAGCAGCGGTACTAGCTATATTGCTGTGATTACCCAAGAGGGAACGCTGAGTTTGCTAGATGAAAACGGAAGTGTGGTCAAAGAACAAAACGTGGGCAACAACGTGCTCTCTGCACCTGTTTTCTGGAAAAATCAACTGTACTTTGTTACGGATACGCAGCTCATCGGGCTCCAAGTATCGTAAGAAAATATAGTATTAATATGGTTTTTTGAAGGGACATCAGTTGAAAAATGCAAAAACATCATGTATAATAGGGCAAGGAAATTATAATAAAACTGCAAGGGGAGTCAGATATGTACAAAATTGTTGAGAAAGAGGTTTTAAACGACCAAGTGACAAAAATGGTGATAGAAGCACCATATGTCGCTCAAAAAGCAGAACCTGGCCAGTTCATCATCTTCCGCATCGATGAACATGGGGAGAGAATTCCTCTGACCATCGCCGATTATGACAGGCAAGCGGGAACGGTTACGATTATTTTTCAATTAGTGGGGAAATCCACAAAGCAGTTGGCCCAACTGAATGCAGGCGATTCCATCTTGGATTTTGTAGGTCCGCTGGGCGTGGCTTCTCACTTCTCAGACGATGTGAAAAAAGTAGCAGTCATTGGCGGCGGCTTAGGCACGGCGATTGCCTACCCTCAGGCCAAGAAACTCCACAGTATGGGAGTATCAGTAGATAGCATCATCGGATTTAAAAATAAGGATCTGGTGATTTTAGAGGATGAGATGAAGGCGGCTTCCACCAATCTTATCGTTACAACGGATGATGGCTCTTATGGGACAAAGGGCTTTGTCACCGATGCCTTAAAACAGCAGATTGAAAACGGTGCAAACTACGATTTGGTCATTGCCATTGGCCCCCTGATTATGATGAAATTCGTCTGTGAACTGACCAAAAAATACGGAATCAAGACAATTGTGAGTATGAACCCCATTATGATAGACGGTACTGGAATGTGCGGCGGTTGCCGTGTGACAGTTGGCGGCGAGACGAAATTTGCCTGTGTAGATGGGCCAGACTTTGACGGACATCAGGTGGATTTTGACAGCGCCATTAGAAGACAGACCATGTATAGAGAAGAAGAGCAGGAAAGCGAGAAAAATCACGTTTGCAGATTGGAGGGCATGAGATAATGGCAAAGGCAAATATGACCCCAACAAAGACAAAAATGCCAGAACAAGACCCCAAAGTACGGGCTACAAACTTTGATGAAGTGGCTTTAGGATACACAGAGGAAATGGCAATTGAAGAGGCCACGAGATGTTTGGATTGTAAAAATAAGCCCTGCGTATCTGGCTGCCCTGTGAATGTAAAAATACCGGAGTTTATCTCTTTAGTAAAAGAGGGTAAATTCATTGAGGCATATGAGAAGATCACCGAGACAAACGGCTTGCCGGCAATCTGTGGTAGAGTGTGCCCCCAAGAGACACAGTGCGAGAGCAAATGCGTGCGTGGCATTAAGGGTGAGAGCGTGGGGATTGGTCGCCTTGAGCGATTCTGTGCAGATTATGCTATGGAAAAGGGATATCAACCCACTTATGATATTAAAAAGAACGGCAAAAAAGTCGCTGTGATAGGTGCTGGCCCTGCTGGACTTACCTGTGCGGCAGATCTTGCCAAAATGGGCTATGATGTGACCATCTTTGAGGCATTCCACACAGCAGGTGGTGTGCTCCAATACGGCATCCCTCAATTCAGATTGCCCAAAGAGTTGGTTTCCAAGGAAATCGAGGGCCTAAAAAAGCTGGGCGTTAAAATTGAGACCAATATGGTAATCGGCAAAGTGTTAGACTTTAACGATCTAAAGAAGATGGGCTTTGAGGCGTTCTTCATTGGAACAGGCGCTGGACTACCGAAGTTCATGAACATCGAGGGAGAGAACCTCAATGGCGTATACTCTGCAAATGAATTCCTCACCAGAGTAAACCTGATGAAGGCGTATAAGTTCCCAGAATTCGATACCCCTATCAAGCGGTATAAGAAGGTTGCAGTGCTAGGCGGCGGAAACGTGGCAATGGACGGCGCTAGAGTGGCAAAGCGGCTGGGCGCGGAGCACGTGTATATCGTGTATCGGAGAAGTGAGAAGGAAATGCCTGCCCGTTTAGAAGAAGTGCATCATGCCAAAGAAGAGGGCATTGAGTTTAAACTCCTGACCAATCCAGTGAAAATCCTGGGCGATGAAAAGGGATGGGTTACTGGAATGGAAGTCGTGGAAATGGAGCTGGGCGAGCCAGATGAATCGGGCAGAAGAAGACCAGTGGTCAAAGAGGGCAGTAACTACGTGATCGACGTAGATGCAGTTATCGTGGCCATCGGACAAAGCCCAAATCCACTGCTCAAGAGCGTGACACCTGAGCTTAAAACCCAAAGCTGGGGCGGCATTATTGCCGATGAGAAGACAGGTGCTACTAGCATTAAAGGCGTGTACGCTGGTGGAGACACCGTTACGGGTGCGGCGACAGTGATCCTGGCGATGGGAGCAGGAAAGGATTCGGCCAAGGCAATTGACGAATACCTATCCAAAAAATAGAGTATATCGATAGGCTAGTGGGGGGATGAAAGTACCCCAATGAAATAGCAAATAGAAAAAGAAAGGGAGCGTAAGCGGATAAACCGTTTGCGCTCCTTTGCTATTACAGCTTAAGTGGAAAGAGATCATTGATTTTGCTAGGAGGAGGCGAGCAAAGCTGAAATGTGTGAATAATCTCCAAGTGCCTCACAAGGAACAATTGGAAACAGAGAGATTAGAAATAGGGAACTTTCAGCATAAGCAATAATATAGTGGATTGAAATAAGGACTTTAATAGTTTGTACGCAAAAAAGCATACTCGACGAAGTCTGTATGTTAGCGTGAATCTATCATATCTAAGTACATAGTCAAGGGAATATTTAAAAGGGCGAAACGGAATGACTTTTTGAGTTTCCTATTAAGCGAAAATACGAGTGATTTTGACATTAGAGAATACTTAGAAAATGGGAGTATTTTGATGAATGGAGAGATGAATGATATGAATATTTACGGTTATATGCGGGTATCCAGCAAAGACCAGAATGAAGAGCGACAGCTGATTGCCTTACGGGAAGCCGGTGTAAAAGACCAAAATATTTTTTTAGATAAGCAGTCGGGCAAAAGTTTTGACCGTCCCCAATATCAGAAGTTAATTCGAATACTGAAAAAAGAGGATTTGGTCTATATTAAGAGCATTGATCGCCTAGGCAGGAACTACGAGGAGATTCTGCAGCAATGGTGGGTTATCACCAAGGGCAAGGGTGTGGATATTGTAGTGCTGGATATGCCAATGTTGGACACACGACGAGGCAAAGATTTGATGGGAACTTTCCTGTCAGATATCGTTCTACAGGTTTTGAGTTTTGTGGCTGAGAATGAACGCAGTAATATCCGACAAAGACAGGCTGAAGGTATTGCAGCAGCAAAAGCGCGGGGAGTGGCCTTTGGCCGCCCAGCAAAAGACGTGCCGACAGATTTTGCTAAAATCGTAAAGGCATGGGAAAGGAAGAGAATCTCTTTCGAGGAGACCCTCAGGATATGCAATATGAGCGAGTCCACCTTCTATCGCAGGCTCAGGGAACATCGTATCGTGAATACAGGAAAATAACAAAGCTGTCAAAAGGTGTACCTTTTGACAGCTTTGCTATTTAAAACATTATACTACTTCAAACGCACTTTTACAATAATTTTTGGATAAAAATGTAAATTTATTTCGGTTTTTTAAAAAGAGAGAGTACCATTCTAACTATTATCAAAAGGTACACCTTTTGATAATAGCTTTCAGTGGTTCAGAGAGGAGAATGATGATGGGGTTTTTAGATAATTTAGGGAAAAAAGCGACTGAGGCAACAGCAAAAGCTGCACAGAAAGCAAAGGAACTATCTGAAACAGCAAGGCTCAACTCCCTGATTTCAGAGGAAGAAAAAAGCATTACCAACAACTATTATCAGATTGGAAAGCTGTATGCCTCCTTGCATCAACAGGATTGCGAAGAGGATTTTGCAGGAATGCTGGGTGCTATCAATGAGTCAGAAGAGAAAATCAAGAGCTATCGAAAGCAAATTCAAGATATAAAAGGCGTTTTGCGCTGTGAAAACTGTGGAGCTGAAGTTCCCAGAGGCGTTGCCTTTTGCAGTTCCTGCGGAACGCCTATGTCTAAAAGGGAAACGGATGAAGATCATGTAAGATGCGAAAATTGCGGAGCTTCAGTAAAACGTGGCATGCGTTTTTGTACATCCTGCGGTAAGCCGATGACCCAACCTATCGAAAAACAGGGAAGTCCTGATGAAACATCATCTGAAGAGAAAGCGGTTGAAAGGATTTGCCCAAATTGCGGTGCAAAAGCGGAAAGCGATACTGCATTCTGTACGGAGTGCGGTACAAAATTATAATGAGGTGAGAATCATGATGAAAAAAGTAATAGCTCTCTTCCTAATTTCACTTTTGGCATTTTCTATGCTAACTGCCTGTTCATCTACTGTGGATGAGCCGTGCATGTACTGTGGTAATAGCCCCTCCAAGGAATATACAAAGAGCGATGGAACTCCTGCATATGTATGCGAAGATTGCAGCAGCGTGTGCATGCTTTGTGGGGATGAAGCTGCTACACAGCACTATGAAAGCTTATTAGGTATTATGTTTGTCTGTGATGACTGCTATAAAATGGCGACAGGCGGCTGAGTAGGATGAATAAATCGATCTAGGGGGATTCCTAAACACAAAAAAGAGAGGAAGCGTGTTATGAAAAAGACGAGACTTGGTATTTCTGTTGGATTACTGGGTGCCGCAATTTATTTTATGGGATTGTTTAGCGGCTATCTGGTGGCGGCCATATTGGCGGGTTATGTGCTATTGTTTGAGGAAAATGAGTGGTTGAAAAAGAGTGCGCTAAAGGCCGTTGCTCTTATGGTGTTCTTCTCATTCCTTACGGTGGTGATCGGTTTGATCCCAAATGCAATCAGCTTTATCGACGACATCTTCTCGATTTTTGGCGGCGATTTTCAGATTGAATTTCTCTCCAATTTAGTCAACGCTGTAATTAGCGCAATCGATATTGTTGAAAAGATTCTATTTATCATCCTTGGCTTCAAAGCGTTGAGACAAGGCACGATCTCTATCCCCGTTGTGGATAAGCTAATCGACAAATATATGGGATAACGCTATAGGGTTAGTGGAGGGAGATGATCCATCCGCCAACCCTTTGTGTGTTTTGAGAGGCAAGGAGGAAAGACATGGCAAAGTTTTGCGGAAAATGTGGCGCAAAGCTGGAGGAAGCTTCTGGGCTATGCCCAAATTGTGATGGGGAAAAGATAAAAGCTCAGCAGGAGTCCGCTCAGGAGCAAAACCAACCGGGAGAATCTAATGCTCCGGTGAGTCAAAAGGAGACGAAAAAGGCAGCCAAGAAAGCCACAAAAAAAGAAAAACAGGCAGCAAAAAAGGCTGCTAAAAAAGCAGCAAAAAAGGCAAAACGAGCGCAATGGTCTACTGGCAAAAAAATTCGCCGTTTTTTCTTAAAGCTAATTGCCATAGTGCTGGCATTGGCTATACTTGTCGTGGCTGCAGTTGGAGCACTGGTATATTTTGGAGTAGTGGATATTCCTGCTATTGAAAGCATATTCAAAGAAATCAATATTTTACCTAATAATTTACAAACTGAAGAAGGGAAAGAGAATGTCCTTACTAATTTTACATCAGATGAAAACTGTTTTTGGGAAAATGAGAAGGTTGATGTCATATTTTCAGTTTCTGTAAAAAAAATGGTCCCAAATGCTGTTGAATTGTGTTCGGATGATAGTGAAGAGGTCATTTGCCAAATGGTTGATACTGGTGAAAATGGAGATTTAGTGGCTGGAGATGGTATATATAGTTGCACAATATCTGTTTCATCAGATTTAGGATCCTTAAGTTATTATTCCAAATTTGAAGAATATAGAACAGAACCCATATATCTATATTTTTGTGAAAAACCTACAGAAAGTTCTATATCAGAAACAGAAAGAATTCAGGATGAAATTCTAAATATTGAAAAGACTTTCTGTGATGATATGGGCTATGTAAAAGAGAGCGAACTTAATAAAGCAATAGCAGAAGTCGGAAAATATGCAGAAGAACTATATAAAGATAGCAAGATATTGTATTATGAAATATCTGACACCTCGGTTTTATTTAAGTTCAAGAATGGACTAACATATGTGTATTTACCTAAGAGACATGATATTGATTCCGCAAGTAACAATTCAAATGTCTCTGTTCTTACACTCCAGCCTTGCTTAAACACATATTCATTTGAGATAGAGGAATATTTGAAATTGCCAGATTCATCGGCAAAGCAAATTAGTGCTGAATTACCATCTTATTTCTTTCAGGCATCAAATGATTATGATAATCAGGAAGTCACACTAGACTTAATAAAATCTTTTTCAAAAAACCAAGTGGTTATTTGGCACGGCCATGGGGGTTATTCACAAGAGCTGCATTCTTTCCTTGTGACAGGTGAGAAATTTGATCAGCAGGCATGGCGGTGGGATATGATTTATCGTCTAGATACGTTACAAAACAGAATTGTAGAATGCTCGAATGGTAATGTAGCATTTACATCAAAATATATTGATAAATATTGTGAGGATTTGGACGGAACGTTCCTTTATCTGGCTGCTTGTGAAAGTGGTAAAGATGATGTTTTAGCTAATTCATTTATAGAAAAAGGTGCTAATGCAGTTGTTGCTAATTCAGAAACAATATATACGATTTACAATTTGCAGATTCAAAATGCTACATTAGTGAATATGAGTCTATATAATGAAGAGACTGGAAAGCTGTATACATTGAGTGAAGCACTCGAAAAAGCAAAGGAGCAATTTGGGGAAAATGATAGTAAATATGGAGATAAAAAAGAGATTGCAACTCCCATAATATTTGGAGGACAAAATGCAGAGGACTTTTCTTTTCATGATAATCCTCAAATGCAAAATCAGATCCCAAGTGAGGCAGTCGAGTTCAACGGCCACTACTACTGCGTCTATAATTTTGATACAGGAACTACTTGGAAAGAAGCAAAAGAGTATTGCGAATCTCAGGGTGGCTATCTCGCAACGATTACATCACCAGAAGAGCAAGGGTTCATTTCTGACTTGGTTCAGAATCAAGAAAAGCGCAGCTATTGGATTGGTTTGACTGATGAGGAAGAAACAGGAAATTGGAAGTGGATAAATGATGAGCCTTTTAGCTATTCCAATTGGGGGCAAAATGAACCCAACAATGGGTACGGCGGCCAGGAACATTATGGGGCGATCGTCAGCTATGATACAAACTATGATTACCCAATCTTCCGGGGAGAGTGGAATGACCATGCAAACGATAGAGATATAGAACAATTTGGGTTCATTTGCGAATGGGGCGAGTATCAAGCAGGTTCTAGTAGCCAGCCACCAGAACCGGTCAGAGCCACCTCAGATGAACGGGATATTGTCCTGGTTCTCGATACTTCTGGGAGCATGGCTGGCACTCCCATAGAGGAAACGAAGAAAGCATCTACCAATTTTATTAACACAATCCTAGAAGAGGATGCTAGCATTGGCGTTGTTACCTATCAAGACGGTGCAGAGCAACTTTCTGATTTTTCTATGGATAAGAGTCAATTGACGGAGGCAGTCGCAGATATTGCCACTGGCGGAGGGACGAATATTGAGTCTGGTTTGGCAGCGGCAAAATCTATGCTGGACAATAGCACTGCCAAGAAAAAAATTATTGTCCTCATGAGCGATGGTGAACCAAACCAAGGGAAAGAAGGAGAAGCGCTGATCGCCTATGCAGATGAAATCAAAAATGACGATATTGTCATTTATACATTGGGCTTTTTTGAAAACCTGAGCGATAGCAAATCCGAGGCGCAGAATTTAATGGAGCAATTGGCAAGCGAAGGTTACCACTATGAAGTGGCCAACGCTGACGACCTGGTATTCTTCTTTGAAGATATGGCAGACCAGATCAACGGCCAGAAATATATCTATATTCGCATTGCCTGCCCCGTGGACGTCTCTGTCACATACAACGGGGAAACGCTGGATTCTTCTGAGAAGAATCAGACGCTGAGAACAGAATTTGGCACATTGACATTTGAAGAAAATGAAGCGGTTACCGATGCAGATGTAGATGACCGCATTAAGGTTTTAAGGCTTAAAGAGGGCGCTGATTATGATGTGCAAATCGTTGGAACAGGACAGGGCCTAATGGATTATACCATAGGTTTTATGGATGAAAACGGCGATTACAGCGATCTCAGACGGTTCGAAGATGTTAAAATTACGCGGAATACCACAATAGATACGGTAGCGACAGTATCTGAGGAAAGTATATTAAACATTGATGAAAATGGAGATGGAAGATATGACCGAAAGCTGCGGGCAGAAGAAAATGGATATGGGGAAGAAATTGTCGAAAAGCCTATATTGGTGTATGTGGCGGTAGCATGTGGGATCCTGTTGATTTTAATTGTCGTTATACTTGTTATGATGAAAATACACAAAAATAAAAAACCAAAGGAGAGAGGTTAATATGGCAAAGTTTTGTGGGAATTGCGGAGCCCGTTTGGAGGACGATGCAAAAATATGTGGCAAGTGTGGGACGCCTGTGGGGGGAGTGACCACCAGTATTCCAGGATTGAAAGTTACAGACCCTGAAAAGCAGAAAAAGGTAAAAAAGACATTTAAACTTGTTGCTGGTTTGATGGTTCTTCTTATTGTAGCAGGGATCGCGTTTAATGTTGTATCGCAATATACGGGATATAACGGATT
>CAJJPW010000058.1 GCA_905193725.1 uncultured Eubacteriales bacterium | reverse complement strand
GCTATCGCCATTGGTATCTAGCTGATCTAGGCCGGTGCGAATTTCCGAAGAGCCGCCTTTGAGTTGCTTCGCCCCATCGCTCAACGCTCCTATGCCGTCTTTCAGCTGTTGTGCCCCTTCTGCTAAGCTGCCAATGGCCTCTGAAAGGGTGGTCATCTGTCCGGTCATCTCAGAGGTGTCCGGCAGATCAAACGCCATGCTGTAGGGCACGGCGGAAAGAGAGATGCCCGTCATCTCAAAGTCCTTTACCTGAGCGCTCACTGTCATATCTCTATCGCTCCCGGGCAGGACGGTAAAGGTAATCATCTTATCCTGTCCCGCATTGGCAAATGTTCCATCGGGTGCCTGTATGTCTTCACACAGGTCAGTATCCAGCGTGACTGAAATTTGTAGCAGGTAATTCTCATAAAATGCAGGATTTATTTGCTCGTTTTGTGTGGTGACCAGGTGTATGACCAGATACCCACTCTGCCCTGCCAACTCCTCAGGAGTTATCTCCACGCCATCTAGGGTATAGGTAATCTTCACATCCCAAGGCAGAGTGCTGTCCTTTAAATTTCCCTGGTAGTAGAATTTTCCCGCCTCCCCTGTAAAGGTGATCTCCTCCCCTGCCTGCTCTATGGGTTGTAAATTGGTGAGGTTCTCCACAGAATCGTATGCTCCATAATCCACTACAGTAGAGGATTCTTTCAGGTCAAAACTATTTACCACATACGCCTGCTCTACCTGCCCTGTAGCAGACAGGTTTGCGTATACCACTTCTTCCTTTGGCGCTGAAGTTTGTACAGTAGTCTGCTGTACCCCGCTATTCTGATTCGCCGCTTCCTGTTTTCCAAAGGCCGTATGGCCGCTCATTGGCCAAAACAATATGCTCAGCGTGATTGCGCCCGCCACAGCGCCAGATATCCATTTTTTTACATGATACGCTTTCATCTCTTCTTGCCCTCCTTGTAGAATCTCGCTTTCCACGTGGTCTTCTGTATCACTTTATCAAAAATCACCAGCAAGTTCGGCAGCAGGCAGATGACCAGCACCATCGAGAGCACCGCTCCTCTGCCCAACAGCATCCCCAGTTGAGAAATCACTGAATTCGTGGAAGTATACCCAAGGCAGAACCCCGACGCCGCCAAAATCAGGGCTGAAACCAAGATAGAACCACACGTCTCCTGCAACGTAGCGCCCATCGCCTGCCTTTTTCCCATGGACTTTCTGTTGTCCAGATAGTGTTTGGTGAGCAGGATGGCGTAATCCACTGTGGCGCCCAACTGTACGGTGTTGATCACTAAATAGCCGATATAGCACGTCTCTGACCCCTCGAAATACGGGACGGACAAATTGATCCATATGGCCATCTCTATCGTGAAAAGCAGTAATATGGGCAGCGAAATCGAGCGGAATGTGAGCAGTAAGACTACCGCAATGGCGATCATGGCAATCAGACTCACCAGCTGGTTATCCTGGGTCACCACATTTTTGGTGTCGTATAAGTTCACACTCTGACCACAGGAATATACCTGTTCATCATAGTACTTTTGTGCTGTATTTTGCACCTGTTCTACCGTGGAAAACGCCACTTCTCCTTCCACTGGTGTGCTCAAATAGAGAATCACCCTGCTGTAGTTTTCCGATAGGAACTGGCTTCGCTGGCTCTCGCTCAAATACTCCTCGGGGATTTGTGCACCCACCATCGTGGAATAGGAAATCACCTGATCTACATTTGGGATGTCCATAAGCTCTCGGCTAATCTGCGTCTCTTTCGCCATGTCGTGCCCGGGAAGCAGCAGTACCATTTGAGTGGACTGGCCAAACTCCTGGTTGATCTCCTCAATGTCCTCCCGGCTCCGCTCCACCGCCAAAGAGGCCTCGCTCATGCCGTAGGTAAATGTATTTTCCCCTTGGGCTAGATAGCAGGGCACTAGCAGTAATAGCACAAGGATAATGCAGGGAATTTTGATCTTCCGCACAAAACTGCCCATTTTAGAGAACTTGGGCAGTAGGCTCCTATGTTTGGTCTTGTCGATGAGCCGGTAGCATCCCAGAGTGAAGGCGGGCAAAAATACGATGACCGATAAAAAGCTGAGGGCAATGCCCTTGGCAAGACTCATTCCCAAATCCACGCCAATGGTGAAATCCATAAATAGCAAGGCTAAAAACCCAAAGAGCGTGGTGGCAGCGCTGGCCATGATGGTGGGCATGGACTCTTTCATGGCCAAAATCATGGCCTCTTTCACGTCCGGCACCTTTTGACGATAACTTTGAAAGCTGTGGAGTAGGAAAATAGCGTAATCCAGCGAGACTGCCATCTGCAAAATGGGGCTCACTGCTTGAGTTACAAAGGAAACCTCTCCAAAAAACAGATTCGTCCCCATGTTGATCGCTACAGATATGCCAATGGCTGCCAGAAAGAACAACGGCTCGATATACGAGCTGGTAGATAAAAATAAGATGAGTAAGATAATGGGCACTAAGATGAGCATGGCTTTGGTGGTCTCTGAGGTAGACATGCTCTGTGCCACTGCCATGTCTAGCCCATCGCCGGAAAGGCAGTTTTCCTCTCCAATGACGTCGTAAATTTTCTGGGTGATCTCCACCTCATCGCCATCTCGGATGGTCAGCGAGATGAGGGCGTTGCCATCTTTATAATACCCTTCTACTGTGGCCTGGTCTGCCATCTGAATAGGGGTTTTTAAGTCCACTACATCGTCCAGCCACATCACGTCGGACACTCCATCAATTGCCATGAGCTGCTGTTTATACTGGAGCGCCTCCTGAATAGACACGTCTTTGAGCATTACCCGGGCGTTGGGAATGGACTGGGAAAATTCCTCTGTCAAAATGTTCAGCGCCTTGGTGGATTGGGCCTCCTCCGGCAGGTAATCTACCATGTTGTAGTTCACAGGTACTCCTAGCATCATAATCAGGCCTACCACTGCCAGGACAAAAAACAAAATGATGACAATTTTTCTGTGGTGTAAAATGCCATGAAACAGAGCGTGCATATGTCCATCCCCCTATTTTTCTGTACATAGTGTTGTATAACTATCACACTTATATTATACTAACAGTGTATCTGCTAAACAACGAACAGATATTTTTCAGGCGCATGTTCTCATACATTTTTGATGAGAATGTATGGTTAATTACAGTTCTCAAAAAAATGCCCTGTTTCATTTTGAAAAGAGTTAGAAAGGAAGAAAAGTCATGCAATCTAGCAAGACGGACCGAAGGGTCAAATACACCAAAATGGTTTTGAAAGAAAGTCTCATCGAGCTCTTAGAACAAAAGCCCATTTCCCGCATCACCATCAAGGAAATCTGCGAAAAGGCGGATATCAATCGGGGCACGTTTTACGCCCATTACAGCGACCAATACGATTTGCTACACAAAATAGAGCAGGAACTGCTGGACGATATCACCAAATATCTGGCCAGTTACGATTTCCAAGGCAGCAAACCCGGTTCCATACAGGTCATCACGCAGGTGTTCGAATACGTGCTGCAAAACGGCAAGCTGTGTCAAGTATTGCTGGGGGAAAATGGAGATATTGAATTTCAGGAAAAGATCATGCGCATTGTCCAGCGCCAGTGCATCGAGGAGTGGACGGGCAATCAGTCTGTGGACGCCGAGACCGCAGAATACCTCTACCTTTTTGTCATCCACGGGAGCATTGGCCTGGTGCGCAAGTGGCTGCACAATGGCATGAAAAAGCCCACTGGTGAAATCGCTCAAATGGTGATACAGCTCACTTATAGTGGTTTAAGTGCCTTTATTTAGCACTTTTAGAAATGTATTTACTTTTTAAATCATCCAACTAAATAAACCAGAATTCTCTCACAATATTATTAAAAATTTGCAAACAAATGCGTTTCTCCCCTAAAATCATTTGGATTTTACTAGATATTGTGTTAAGATAAGATTGTTTTAGTGTGAAGATTCGGTTTACATGTGATTTACATGTATTATATATGAATCGTAACGAGGAACCGAGCGGATAAAAACCCAGTTTTTTACAGGAGGTCTTTTCATGATTGTAGTGATCCCCGCCTATGAGCCGGACACACGGCTCTTAGAGCTGATCGATCAACTCAAAAATCAAACCGATTATCAGATACTTGTAGTCAATGACGGCAGTTCTCCCAAATGCCTTGAAATATTTGATAACATTTCATCGGATGTAGTACTTTTAAAACACGATATCAACCGTGGCAAGGGAAGAGCCATGAAAACGGCTTTCTCTTACATCTACGACCACTTTCCCCATTCCGAGGGCATTGTCATCGCCGATGCAGATGGCCAACATCTGCTCCAAGACATCGTAAAAGTCAGCGAGGCCTGGGCTGCCCATCCGGACCATCTGGTGCTGGGCGTGCGGAGTTTTCAGGGCAAAGTCCCCTTTCGCAGCCGCTTTGGCAATAAGCTGACCCAAGGGGTGTTCTCTTTGGCCAGTGGGGTCAAAGTGAGCGACACCCAGACGGGGTTGCGGGCTTTTGGCGTTTCATACGTACCCGAGCTCTTAAAACTCAAGGGAGAGCGTTACGAGTTTGAGATGAATATGCTGCTGCATATGGCAAAGGAAAATGTACCGATTGATCAGATTCCCATTGAGACGGTGTATTTAAACGACAATGAGTCCTCTCATTTTAGCGTATTTCGGGATTCTATCAAAATATATGCGGCCATTTTTAAATTTATCGCCTCCTCGCTCATTGCCTTTGGCATCGATTTTGTATTGGTGATGCTCTTCAGCTATTGGACAAGGGGTATGGCCGATGAGATCTCTTTGCTCATCAGCGTGGTAGGAGCGAGAATCATTAGCTCTCTTTGCAACTTCTTCATCAACAAAAAGGTTGTCTTTCAAGATAAGGGGTCTTTTGGGAGCGCATTTTTTAAGTACTATGGCGTGGTCGTCATCGTGCTGGCGTGTAATTATGCCCTCATGTGGCTGTTCCACGACCTGTTGGGCTGGAATTTGGCATGGACCAAAATCCTCGTGGAAGCACTGCTCTTCGTCTTTAGCTATATGATGCAGCGGTTCTTCGTATTTAAGAAAAAACATGTAAGGTAGGAAAAAAGATGGAACCCAGAAATTACCGTAGTAGAAAGCCAAAATCCAAATTTCCCTATGGCGCTAAAGTTGCCGTAATAGATCTTTTATTGGCGGGCATTTTTTTGTGTGTCTTTGCACTGTTTCATCACGTGCTGCCCACCTCCAAAGGCGGACCTATTGGCACCACAAAGCCAGTTACCAGCCCTTCTGCAGAGGTCTCTACCGACGTCTCACCTGGAACTAATGCTTCCGATGAACCGGGGGACACTTCTTCTCAAGAACCACAGCCCTCAGAGAGTGATGGCACTAGTGCCGACCCCACTTCT
Source organism: uncultured Eubacteriales bacterium (assembly GCA_905193725.1). GTDB lineage: Bacteria > Bacillota > Clostridia > Christensenellales > Christensenellaceae > CAJJPW01. Next base: position 5,135 of record CAJJPW010000058.1, on the reverse strand, counting down.
TGGCGTGAAAAATTCAAAGAGCACTTTTCTGATGAAGTAGTGCAGACGGACACCAGCTACAAGAGCCCTAATATCAGCGTAGAATTGGAAAAAATATCGGAAAACGATATCACATACTATGTAGCAGATATTTACGTGGCAGATATCTCCTACTTTAAAACCGCTTTTGCCAATGGAGAATACGGCAAGGGCATTCGGGATACCACCCTCAACATGGCTACTGAGAACAACGCCATAGTGGCGATCTCCGGCGACTATTACGGTAATCGGGACGACGGCACTGTCATCCGCAACGGCAATATCTACCGGGAGGAGCCCTATACTGGCGACTCCTGCGTGCTCTACTACGATGGTACCATGGAAGCCTACTTTGCCGACGAGTTTGATGTGGCAGCTGCAGAAGCCAACGGCGCTTACCAAACTTGGTGCTTTGGCCCCAAACTGCTGGATAATGGACAGCCCATGGAGGAGTTCAACAGCGAAGTGTCCCGCAAAAATCCCAGAAGCGCCATCGGGTATTTCGAGCCCGGACACTACTGCTTTGTGCTGGTAGATGGACGCCAGGAAGGGTATTCTGTAGGTGCCTCTCTTGCTGAGCTCTCTCAAATCTTCTACAACCTGGGATGCAAAGACGCATACAACTTAGATGGGGGACAAACTGCTGTCATGGCCTTTGGAGACCAGCTTGCCAGCCAACCTGTTGACGGCGGCAGACGAGTCAGTGATATCTTATACATTAGCGAGGAGGCAGCCGAATCATGAAAAAACAGCCCTGCATTTTAGCCCACTTGGGCATTATCCTTTCCATTATGTTCATCGTCTTTCTGATCTTAGATCAGTTCAACCGGGCAATGAACTTTTTAACCAATGGAATTTCTCTTGTACTATTGGCTATACTGTGTGTGGTTTCCATCATCAACGCTGCCGTCATTCTCTATCAGAATTACCAGCGGAACAACAGGAGATAAATCAAGTAAAAGCAACATCCCATCTGCTGATTTGCAGATGGGTTTTTTGTATATAAAAAACCACGCGATAGTCGCGTGGTTCAATAAAGCTTAAGCGATGAAGAAGAAATAAAAACTCCTTTTGCTATAATTAAGAGTGCGGTCTGCTAACTGCACTATGAAAGCAAAAGGAGGACATTCAGAATGAGCCTGAATGACATAAATAGTTTATCGCATACAAAATGGAATTGCAAATATCATATCGTATTTGCACCGAAATATCGAAGAAAAATATTCTTCAAGGATAAACGAGAAGCGATAGGCAAGATATTGAGACAGTTATGTGAATGGAAGGGAGTAAAGATAATAGAGGCAGAAATATGTCCTGACCATGTGCACATGTTGGTGGAGATACCACCGAAGTTGTCAGTATCGAGCTTCATGGGATATCTGAAAGGAAAAAGTAGCACAATGCTGTATGAACAATTCGGCGAACTGAAATACAAATACCGTAGCAGAGAATTTTGGTGCAGGGGATACTATGTAGATACTACAGGAAAGAACACGAGCCGAATTGCGGAGTACATACGAAAACAATTGCAAGAAGATCAAATGGGAGAACAACTCACAATGAGTGAAGTAGGCCCGTTTACGGGCGGCAAGTAACAATCCCTACGCAAATGGCAGACCGCATTACGCGTTCTACGCGTACGCGAAGAACAGAGGGCTTTGCCCGCATAAGAAAAACCACCGGCTATGCCGGTGGATGTTTATTGTCATTCAAAGACAAGATACATTCCATTTTTGCTAAGTAGTTTTTTATGTAGTGGGCAATGGCTCTTTCGCTTTTATAAAATATCCTTTTTATTTTTAGGAATTGAAAAGAGCTGACTCCTCCGTCTTAGATTTTCACATGTTTCTCTAACCTTGATTCTGGGTATGAAATGTATTATAGTATAGAAGGCAAAATATTTCAGACGAAAGGAAGCGTTTTTTTGTACCAACTCTATCAAGTATCGGCAGGCCCTGGCGGCGATTGCTACCTCATCGTAGGCGCGGAAAAGGCTGGTATCTACGATACCGGTATGGCCTATTGCGCCCCCGGGCTGATTGCAAATATTGAAAAAATTCTCGGCCAGCGAAGCCTAGACTACATCTTCGCCAGCCATTCTCACTATGATCACATCGGCGCAGCCCCCTATATCAAGCGCCGTTGGCCCCAGGCACAGCTTTTGGCCCACATACATGCCAAGGAAGTGTTGCAGAAACCAGGCGCTTTGCGAACCATCCGGCGGCTCAATGGAGAAGCGGCCACATTCTTTCATGGTCCTGCCCCGCTACCCTATGACGAGAGTCTCTTTCAGGTAGATCAGGTCATTGGGCAGGGCGATATCATATCCTTGGGCGGCGCTCAGATGAAGGTCTACGAGACTCCAGGGCACACCCGCTGCTCTCTCACCTTTGTGTTGGAGAGCACTACTTCAGAAAGTCAGCCAGGTCAGCTTTGCCCCACCACTTGCCCGGGGAGTTGGTCGGGCCCTTTTACGCCAGAAGACGGCAATGGCTATGCATCTGTGCTCTTCGCCAGTGAGACCTGCGGTTACACCGATACCCATGGCCGGCTCATTCCTTCGTATTTGGTGAGCTTTGAAGACACCTTGCACTCCATCGATCTCTGCGAGAGCCTTAAATGCCCGGTTATCATTTCCCCACACTATGGCTTTGTCATGGGAGAAGGCGCAAAAACCTATTGGCAACGGTGCTATGAAGCCGCATTGGCATCTAAGAATTTTCTGCTTCAACTATACGATCAAGGTTTATCCGAGGCGGAAATTCTCCGGCGCTACGAGGCGTTTATCGACGGTTTGAAAATATCCGGTCAACCCAAAAGCGCGTACATTCTCAATACCAGAAGTACTCTTCAGCTGCTTGTGCGCACTTTCCGGCCCAATGTGAGTCGTTCTGTTTGCTAAATGGCATTTTACGTAATGTGTGAAAGGAGGCCTTCGTCTAGAGAAATGCCTCTTTTTTCATTTCATCATATTATATTTCCCAATCAACGGCGATAGCGATTATATGGTATAATGGAGTTGATAAACGATTCCAGGTGCGTTTTTGCAAGATATTCAAAAATTGGCAGATGAGTTTAAGAGGTACAGAAAAGCGCTGCTGGCTCTGGGGGAAATCGCCCACACCTCACCTTAGCAATGATGTAAAAGGGAAAATGCAACGGCGTGCGCGTAGGAAAAATCACAGAGAAAACCCATCTCTCGTCCAGCGGTTTCCCATCATCTTCCAATACGCAAGAGTGCTGGGCTCATAAAAATGCGTCGAGAAGGCACCAAAAATGATTACTATTTTGATGTGGATACCAAGGCCTTTGAGCGGCTTTTACAAATGTTCCCCTACGTAAAAGAGGGCTTCGAGCATCTGTCCACAAAAGTGTAGAAAAGATTTAGCAGGGAGGCAATCATATGGAACTCATAGAGGCAATACAAAATAGGCATAGCGTCCGTCAATACGCAGAAAAGCCCATAGAAACTGAGGTGTTGAACGCCTTGCAGGCTGAAATTGACGCCTGCAATCAGCAAAGTGGCTTACACATCCAGCTGGTGACAGATGAGCCCAGAGCATTTCAAAGCTTTATGGCTCATTATGGCAAGTTCCGCGGCGTCCGAAATTACATAGCTCTTGTGGGTAAGAAAAGCGATCAATTGAATGAACTGTGTGGATATTACGGAGAACGCCTCGTGCTCAAGGCGCAGCAACTCGGTCTGAACACCTGCTGGGTGGCGCTGACCTACAAAAAAATTTCTGGAGCTTTTCATGTGGGCACTGGCGAAAAACTGACTGTGGTCATTTCCCTTGGCTACGGGGAAACCCAGGGTACTCCTCATCCGTCCAAGTCCCCCCAAGAGGTGAGCAATGTAAGCGAAGCTTCGCCCGATTGGTTTCGTGCAGGTGTCCATGCAGCACTGCTTGCGCCCACTGCTATGAACCAGCAAAAATTTACGCTCACTTACACAGATGGCAGGGTAAGGGCAAAGGCTGGAAGGGGGTTTTACACAAAGGTAGACTTGGGCATTGTCAAGTATCACTTTGAAATCGGTGCAGGGAGAGAGCACTTTGCATGGAAGTGACCCAAATACATTGGCAGCGGGAACCATCCTTGCTGCCATTTTTACCTTTCTTCCTCCATTATTCCACAATGTCTGCTGTCCTGCCGCCCACCAAATCTATCAGCTTCGCAGGTTCCACCTCCACTTGACAGCCAATTCTGCCGCCGCTCACTATGATAGTGGGCAGTGCCAGGCAAGAGCTGTGAAACACGGTGGGATACTGCTTTTTCATGCCCACCGGGCTGCATCCTCCCCTGATATATCCCGTCACCTTGTTGATCTCACTCACGGCAATCATGTGGACGGACTTCTCCCCCACTGCCCGAGCTGCTGCTTTTAAATCCAGCTCGCAGGTGACCGGCAGCACAAAAACGAAGTATCCGCCGCCATGTCCTTTTGTAACCAGGGTCTTAAACACTTGGTTCGGGTCCTGTCCCAGTTTATTTGCCACTGAGACGCCATCAATTTTTCCATCTTTGCACTCATAGGTATGGCAGGTATATGCCACATGGGCGGTATCTAGCATCCGCATTGCGTTGGTCTTAGCCTGTTTCACGTCTTCACTACTTCCTTTGGTACTCGGTTTTCTCCTTAAAATTGTAACACTTTCTGGCCTCCAGCAAAAGCCCTCCGAGGCAATCGAGCCAGTGCTTTATATCTCATTTTGTCATCCAACTATCCTCTTCTGGCTTTTTGGGCAGCTTATTCCACAAAAAGTCCAGCTTGCCCAAATATCGGGTCATAAGGCGGACGAGAAGCCCTACCAACAGCGCTGCCACAATCGTACCCTCTCGCACTCCCTGCAGTTCTCTGCAAAAAATCAGAGACAATATCCCTCCGCAGACAGCCATCGTGCCATCAAACACCACTTTCATGGTGCCAAACTCCAACTTGTGCCACTTGGTGCACACTGCCCGCACAAAGGATTCTCCTGGCAACATGGCCACATCCGCCACTACTTCTAGATATACTCCGATTGCTAAAATACCGCATCCTGCCAGCAGTGCCAACAGCGAGGCCATATAGCCGTCGGGCGCTAATCCCTCCAGCAATATCATAGTGAAGTCGA
>CAJJPW010000057.1 GCA_905193725.1 uncultured Eubacteriales bacterium | reverse complement strand
CCGGTAGCGCTGGAGCAGCCGGTGCTGCAGTGGGAGCGGCGGCAGCAAGCACATCCTTCTGGGGAGGAGCCAATCAATTTCTCAATGGGGTAACGCCGGTATTTAAAGATATCAAAGATGCCAGAAAGGCGTTGAGCCAGCTGTTAAAAGGCGTAGAGGGGCTGGATAGCGGCCTTCGAATCGTGCAAAAGGGAAATTACTATATCATCAAAGGTACTAGAAATATGGGTACCCGTGGCAACGTGTTTAAATTATCGGCCAAAAATACCACACCTCGGGGCACACGTTATCGGATTGGCTCGGATAAATTTATCGAGGCGGGATTAGATAGGTATGTACCAGAAGGCTCATCTTTTAGGACGATCGCCTCGGGATGGAAAAACAACTTGGGTGTATCTATGAAGGCGCAACTGGCTGGGGATGCGGCAGTTCCCAGAGGACAGTTTTTTTCAGCAACCGCAAAAAATCTGACCACTAAGGCATTTTCTCTTAACCAATCAGGCTTCTTAAACAAGGCCGGAGCCGCCATGAACATTGCGGGGATTGCACTGGATGTTGGGTCGGAGATCACATATGGTCTGGCTAATGGGGAAAGTGCAGCGAAGATCACAGGAGATGTCACCTCTGCTGTAGTGGTAGGAGCAGGGAAGGCCGTCTTTACCACCGCCTGCACGCAGGTGGGCGCAGCCATCGGCACTGCCATCCCCATTCCGGTGGTGGGCACAGTAGTGGGTGCAGCCGCGGGATTTGCCGTAGGGGGTGTGGGCGGCATGGCCTACGACTTTTTGACAAAAGACTGCAAGATCGCCGGCAAGAGTGTATCGGAGTGGATTAGCACCGGTGTGGAGACAGCAGCAAATGCCATTGGAAGCGGCGTATCCGCCATAGCAGATGGTATTGGAAATGCCCTGGATAGCGCGGCAGACGCAGTAGGGGGATTCTTTAGCGGTGCAGCAAAGGCGTTGGGGTTCTAGCGCCGTAATAGATAGAAATCAATTGGAAGATAGAGGTGTATTTTGATGAAAGAATATTTGCCGATTGGCTCTATTGTACTATTAAATAAGGGCACAAAGCGGATTATGATCTATGGAAGAAGGCAGCTCTCTGCCGATACCGGCACGATTTTTGACTATGTGGCGTGCTTTTATCCAGAGGGCAATATCAGCCCGGATTACACATTTTTGTTTAACCACGAGGATATCGCCCAAGTGATTTTTAAGGGGTTTTCGGACGAAGAAGAGGAAAAATTCCTAGAAGTGCTCAATTCAGAGGAAGAATAAGACCTTGAAGATTCGGAAGAGAAGAATCAGCAGGTGGATATTTGCTACTTGTTTTGTATTTCTGACGGTAATATTGGTCTGGGAGATAATAGGCGCTCCGCAAAGAGAGGAAAGCAGCACTTGGACTGTGGCAGTGCTGTGGGGCATTTGCGGAGGGCTGTTTATCCATGCTATGAGAAAAAATTCCATGAAGGGATTTGATTGTGTTTATCGATGTTTTAGAGAGGAAGATCTAAAACATCAGTTGGCAAAAGAGAATTTTAAAAGGATCTCAAAATACCTTTGGGCGTCGAAACACTGGATCATTCTCTTCGGCCAATATGTGCCTAAGAACTTTGTGATAGGGGCTTATGCCATGAACTCGATAGACCAGTCGGACACCCTCCATCTGGCGCTCATTACGGGAAACACCTGCCATGGGCTTATTTATGAAAAGGACACATTGGAGCTGATAGATCAGCTGGCAGAACTGCTTCCCCATGGGGATATTAAGTATGGAGGGGCTCGGTTTATCAGTTGGTGGTCAGAGAATCGGGAAAGGCTAACCCGGCAAATGGAATGGTGGGAAAAAGAGGGCAGAGATTTTTGGAGCTTGGTATATCGCTGGCAAAATCTGTCCGGCTGGGAAGTGAGACGAGACGATGCTATCGACGATTCGGAGGAGTATTTTAGAGAGTACCCAGAGGAACGGCAGAAAGAATGGATGAATTGAGATAGATATGACAAAAGTGGAGAGGAAACGCGAAGAATGAACATGGGGAATTTTTCCTGGAAGGAACAGGGAAAGAAATTACAGCTTTGTTATCACTTGGAGGATAGGGAAATTGTGGATGCCAGAGGGGTAGGTCTCACCTCAGAACAGGAAATCGATGGGCTAGTACCCTATCTATTCACTTCGGCAGCAGGCGAGAGGATGTTTGTATACCAAATCGGAAAGCGCACAGCAATCTCTGGGACGATGGCATCGGTAATGCGGGGAACAGAACTGCTCACTCTGTGCCAAAATATGATAGAGTCGCTCATTCGCCTGCAGCAGCGGGGGACAGATACCCAAAAGCTGGTTTACCATGTGAGCTGTATTTTTGTTAACAAGAAAACGATGCAGCCGGATTGGATCTATCTACCCTTGCGGGAATACGATGCACCGGATACTGCACTGGGGGAGCTTTTGACAGAGCTCATTTATCAAGCTAGGCTGGGAAGCTCAGAAGACGGGATATACACGAGAGAGATATTGGGATATATCCAGCAAAATCCCATGGTGGATTTAGCAAATCTCAAACAGCTGACAGAAAGATTACTTCAGCAGTCCGTCTTTGACGCGCAAATAAAAGCCCAAGAGGGGCAGAAAGGAAAACGCAAACGGGCGAAAAAGAAGGGGAAAGCTCCTGGGGCGATCACCTATCCAGCGGCTAATATGGGGATGGCTGGCGGAAATGCGCAGTCGCCTATGTATGCGGGCTTTCAGGGCTTTTCCAGTGGAAATTCCTATGGAGTAGGGCGGATGCCCAGCGCAAGTGGCGCCCAAGGGACGATGCCACCGCCAACGGGATTTATGGCAGCTACCCAAGCGCCATCCCAAAGACAGGCGTATATGGAGCCGAGAGGCTTTGAAGTTTCGGATAAGGGAAGTACGGGCACGGGTTTTGACCTGCTGTATAAGCAGCAGGCCCAGCAGAGGACAAAGGAAGAGGAACAGCAGACTTCCAGCGAGACAGTTGTGCTGGGGGAAGAGGAGGAGCAGGGAACTACAGTGCTCTCTACAAATACTGTGCAGGAGAAAACGCCTAGGCTAGTGCGTGTTAAAACCGGAGAGAGCATATCCATCGATCAGCCCAGCTTCTGCCTGGGGAAGGGAAAAGCCGGCACAGACTATCTGATAGCGGATAATGGCGCCATTAGCCGGAACCATGTAAAGCTGATCTGCCAAAATGGGGAGTACTTTGCAGAAGATCAAAATTCCACAAACCACACCTATCTGAACGGTGTGATGCTATCGCCTCAAAAGCCAGAAAAGCTCACAGACGGAGATGTGTTAAAGCTGGCCGATGAGGATTTTCGGTTTGAATTTACTGTATAAATTGAGAAGGATTGAAGAGGGATTGTATTTCTATGAAATTTTTGATTGCATATGCCACAGACAAGGGAATAAAAAAACAGGAAAACCAGGATTCGTTTTTGGCGGTAATGGCCCATACCCCCTTGGGCCTTGCCGCCTTTGTTGTGTTATGTGACGGCATGGGGGGACTGGCCAAAGGGGAGCTGGCTAGCGCCCAAGTGGTGAGGGCATTTGCCGATTGGTTTGAGAGGGACTTTCCTATGCTCTGCCAAACCCCTATCTCTCCAGCTGAGCTGCAGCGGCAGTGGGCAGACCAAATCGCCGGCCTCAATGGGCAAATATTAAACTACGGAAAAAAGAATAAGGTGAGTTTGGGCACGACGGCCACCGGCCTGCTGCTCTTGGAAAAACAGTACTATGGTTTTCATGTGGGAGATAGCTGTGCCTTTCAGATTACCCAAACACTTTGCAAACTCACAAAAGATCAGACACTAGTCCAGCGAGATCTGGATGAAAAGAGGATCACCTGGGAACAGGCGCAGGTAGACCCGCGCAAGCACATATTGCTGCAGTGTATTGGCGCCTCCAGCACAGTGCAGCCCCAGTTTTTAGAGGGAGAAATTGCGAGGGATGCTGTCTACATGCTTTGCTCAGACGGTTTTATCCACAAAATAAGTGAGGAGGAAATCCGCCAGGCATTTGCCCCAGACAAGATGATAGATCAAAAGGCGATGGAAGATGTGGCTAGTTACATGGTAGAGAAAAACAAACAAAGGCAGGAGATGGATAACATTACAGTAGTACTCATCCGCAGCAAATGGGAAGAAGAGGAGAAATAGGCGTGACGGAAATAGGCACAATAATAGACGGGAAATATGAGATATTAAAGAAAATCGGTCAAGGGGGCATGAGCATTGTCTATTTGGCGATGGACAACCGCCTCAACAAACAGTGGGCAGTAAAGGAGATTAAGAAAAAGGAGAACAGCGACAACAAAGTGGTGGTACAAAGCCTTTTGGCGGAGGCCAATTTGCTCAAAAAGCTAGATCATCCTGCCCTGCCCAGAATCGTGGATATTATCGAAAAAAAAGAGACAATTTACGTGGTGATGGACTATATTGAGGGAGAATCTCTCAACAAGGTGCTAGACCAATACGGCGCACAGCCCCAAGAATACGTGATAAGCTGGGCAAAGCAGCTTTGCGATGCGCTGCAATATCTCCACTCTCAGCCCCAACCCATCATCTATCGAGATATGAAGCCGGGAAACATCATGCTCACCCCCACGGGAAATGTGAAGCTGATCGACTTTGGCATTGCCAGAGAATATAAGCAAAACAGCCTGGCAGACACTGTGAGCCTGGGCACCAAAGGATATGCTGCGCCAGAGCAGTTTGGAGGCATGGGCCAAACAGATGCCCGCACGGATATTTACTGTCTGGGGGTTACCATGTACCATTTGGTCACTGGGCAAAACCCCTGTGAACCTCCTTATGAGATCTACCCCATCCGCCGCTTTAACCCGCAGCTTTCAGCGGGGCTAGAGGCAATTATTTTAAAGTGCACACGAATGAACCCGGACGAGAGGTATCAATCCTGCGCGGAATTGCGCTACGCACTGGACCACTACAGCGAGATGGATGGACACCATAAGAAAAGGCAGTATCGAAAGCTGATCGCCTTTGGATCCACAGCGGCAGCATGTCTTCTGTGTGTGGGCATTGGGATTTGGGGAATCTTTGGCATTCAGGAGCAACAACTACAGGATTACAACGCCAGAATCAGCCAGGCCACTACCTATGTATCCGATTCTATCGCCACCGGGGCGTTTTCTACAGATGCAGTAGGCAGCTATGAGGCGGCCATACAAATCGATCCAGGCCGGCAGGAGGCCTATCTCCAGATGCTAGATTACTACATCCGCATTGGGCAGACGCAAAATGGGCTGGATAAAGTGTGCTCGTATCTAGACGCCCATCAAGGGCAGGCAGAGGAGCTGAATCCAGTCATCATGCAAGTGGCGCGGATGTATTTTAACGGCTCCCCTAATGATCCAAACTTCCAGGTGGACTATCAAAGTGCGGCCAAATACTTTGCTATGGCCGATGAGGAGCAGTCGCCAGAGGCGGCGTATTACCGGGATCTTTCCCTCCCCCTCTCCCAATTTGGCAGCCAGATCAACTGGGCAGATATCACAAATGCACTGGCGGAATTTGAAGCCTATAACGATGGCCAGAGCATGGATGAACAGCAGATTGAAAACTACATTTCGCTAGCCAGCGTGTATCTAGCCAACAAAAACTACATCTTACAGGAGGGCGTGGATCCATTTTCCAAGGCGATTGACGTGTTGGAAAAGGCAGAAGGCGCCTTGGAGTTTCTCCGCGACGACCAGCTGACGGCACGGTATGCCGACACCATTCACCGCATGAGAGGGGATGCCTATTACCAAAAGGCCATCTACAACGAAGAGGATGCAAGTGTAGCTAAGCAGGATTATGAAAAGGCGGCGGAAGAGTATCAAACGCTGGCACAGGAAACCACGGGCGGAGAAAATAGATATCAGCTGTTGCTCACCATCGGAGATATTTGGCGGGCTACGGGAGATTATGAGAGTGCGGGGGAACAGTACGCAGAGCTGATGGAGGAATACCCTGAGGACTCTAGGGCGTATTCCAGCTATGGGCTGATGGCCATTGTGGATTTGCAAGACCCAACGACAGCACTTCAGCTGTACCAGCAGGCGGAGGCATTTCCCTCGGCCCAAACGGATATGAATATGACTACATTGCGGCAAAAACTAGTAAATGCTGGAGTGCTTTAAGGAGGATGACATGATATATCAGGTGATGTTTTATGGAGGATTTGCACTGGCCCTGGTGCTGCTAGTGGTTTCCATCATCTTATTTTCCAAGCTGCACATTGGGGCAGTGATTGGAGATGTAAGCGGATTTACCAAGAGAAAACAGATCGAACGGATACGCAAAGAGGGTATCCAAAGGGAAGAGGATAACTTCTATTCTCAAGCGGTCGGTCTCAAAAGAAGTGGAAATGGAGCGCTCAAGCCGCACAGCGGAAAGTTAGAGAAAAAGAGCAAGAGCGGCAGGCTTTGGACTACGGGAAAAATCGGCAAGACCACCCAGCAAGGGGAGCTCCCAAAAGATGGGCAAGAAGATACGCCCACCACGCCGCTAGAGCAGGCGGCCACCCAAAGCCAGGCGCCTATGGAGATGGAGACAGGGGTACTGGCATCGGAGGAAGCGGCAACAGAAGTACTGGATGCACCTGCCACAAGTAAGAGTAAAACACTGCCCCGACCAGCAGTACAGCAGGGGATGCCGGAGAATTTTGAGATCGTGATGAAGGTAATCAGCGTCCATTCAGACGAGACCATTTAAAAGACAGTTTAGGCGGTGAGCCATGAAAGGAGAAGAATATGAGTTCTGTGAGGAAAAAGACGAATCAGATCGGGGCATTTATATTGGCCTGTGCTATATTTTGCATTTTTCTATTCCAAGGGGTTTTACAGGCCTTTGCCATGCCCACTCAGCAGGGTCAGATTATCCAGCAGCCAACAGAGGAAGGGATCACCTATGGAGAAACAGCGGTCTTTTCCGTTGGCATACAGGGGGAGGCCACATTGCAGTGGCAAAAAAAAGCTCCAGGTGGAAGTTTTGCAGATATCCCAGGCGAAAATAGCCAAATGCTCACACTAGAGAGCCCTGTCGTATCCGAAAGTGGCAGCGTATATCGGTGTGAAATCCAATTTCAAGGCCAAGAGTCGCCGGTATACAGCGATGAAGCTACTTTGACGGTGACGAAGCGGGCGGCAACAGGGGCTTTGGCAGGTAATGCCTCTGGCGACGGGGATGTGACGCTTACGGCGCTGCTCCCACAGGACGCTCAAGGTAGCATAACATTCCAAAAGGACGGAACGGCTATGGGAGACCCCGTCTCAGTACAAGGGGGAAAGGCAGAATACGTGGTAAAACAGGAAGAGCTGCCCCAGCAACAAGGGGAAGTGGCAGAGTTTACTGCAATCTATAGCGGCGATGGCAACACAGAAGCAGGTACGGTAGGCGCATATTCTTTTACAGCAGGGCAGGAGTTTGCCCCGCTGCCCACTGGGTCTGTGGACAGAAATCTCATCTATGGGGAAAGTGCCCCACTGCCCTTTGAGGTCAGTCAGGTGCAAGTGAGCGATCCCAGTGTCCTCCAAGTACAGAGAGAAGCTGTGGTTGCCCAAAAGCCGGGTACAGCTTTTATAGCCATTAGCAGCAACCAGGAGGGAAAAAATCAGAGCATGGCAATCTTCTCTGTGAAGGTGAGCAAAAAATCACTTTCCACCAGTGAAATAATAGTGCAGGATAAGGACTACGATGGCACCACAAATGCTCAGCTAGAGCAACAACCCCAGCTGAACCAAAGCCAGATCGTGGCAGGAGACGAGCAAAAGCTGACGCTGCTAGTTGGAAAGCCTGTCTTTGCAGATAAAAATGCAGGGGAAAATAAAAACGTGCAGTTATCTCTCAAATTGGGCGGGGAAAAGGCTGGATGTTATGAATTGCAGATCCCTGCCCTCCAAGCGGATATCCATAAGCTCCCCTTGACCATCAAGGATCCCTCGACTTTGGAGGCCTATCGAGGACAGGGCACGGATGTGAGCAGTTTAGTGGAATATGAGGGATTCCTGGTGGGAGAAACCCCAGAGAATTTGGAGCAAAAAGGGGAATTCAACCCCGGACAAATACAGGTGGACTGGGAAAATGGCGTGGACAAGGGAACGGACGATGCCAAAGAGACCATTTCCTATCCGGTGATTGTAGTGGGCTGCTCGGCCACAAACTACGAATTCCCTGAGAGTACAGGATGTTTTTATCAGGAGACTACCTATCTGGGCAAGGAAAACCAGGACTTTGTACTACAATATCGATCCATCGAAATTGGAGATATTGTGTGGATTTTGGGGAACGTCACCGTTTCCATTGCGGAGGGATCTAGCTATGCTAAGATTAGCAAGACAGAGGATTTTGCCAGCAGCGGTACTTCCATTGTCTTCGATCAATCAGAAGTCAAAGCGAGAAAAGTGAGCTTTTATCTGAAAAAGGGGGAGTACGACCCAAACGACCCTACTTTACCCCTTGAAGACGCTGGTGCAGTTGCTAGAGTGATTGACTTTCCGCTGCCGCAAAGCGACTTTGCAGAGCCTGAGCTCTCGGGGCTCACGTATCGGTTGAAAAATGGCAGCGGCCCTCAAGATACCATCGATGGGAAGGACGACTTAACAGATCTAGCGGATATCAACCGCTTTTACCGGGAAACTGTCACAGTGAGCTTCCAGGCCCAGGATGCTGATTCTGGACTGGCCAGCGTACTGTGCGAGTGGATTGATGGGGAAAACATACAGACCAAACAAATTACAATCAATGAAAAGTATAATGAAAAACAGACCTTATCCTTTGACGTGGCGCCTCAGTTTAAAGGCTATATCAGGCTAACGTTACAAGACCGTGCAGGGCATAGCACCACCTTAATATACGACTACCTCTCCGTAGATGCTCTCAATCCCACAGTACCTACTGTCTCTGCCACAGCAGGGGGAGCAGCCTACCTGCCAGAGGAAAACGGACAAGAAAACTGGACCAACAAAGACGTACAGGTAACGGTACAGGGCTCTGAGGCACTCTCGGGCATTCAAATGTATGAGTATACGATCACCGATGGAGGACAGCCTACCAATCAGGCGCAGTGGGGCAAGCTACAGACAACAGAGGCACAGCAAGCCGACGGAGCCTCTCCCTACAATGCGTTGAAGGGACAGTTGGTGGTGGATGAGGATACGGACCAAACCTACTGGTTCCGAGCGGTGAGCAATGTGAAGACGCCAGATGGAGGCAAGGTAGTCTCAGACCCAGTATCCCTTACGATATTCCGCCAAACCGTAGCGCCAGATGACGTACAAGTTCGCATTAGTCCAGAAGTGCCAGAAAGCGGATGGTATACCGCAGCGCCTACTATCGGGTTCGCTCAACAAGGGAATGACAGTACTCATTTGGCGCCCATGACCATCTATTATAAGTTCTGGAATACACTAGATCCCAGTACCAACACCTACTCCAACCAGTCGGGGGCAGATGTGCAGCCAGTGGCCTATCAGGGAAACAACCCCCCTACCATACAGGAGGATGGAATTTACCGCCTGATCGCCTGGGTGGAAGATGCTGCTGGCAACCGGAGCAGCCGAGATGTGGAGATGACCTTTCAGGTGGACTCCCAAAAGCCGGTGATCGAGATCAATTACGACAACAATGAATCGGAAAATGATAATTATTATAAGGAAGAGAGAACTGCTACCATCACCATCAAAGAGTTGAACTTCCAAGAGGAACATGTGGAGGCTGTGCTCACCAGCCCAGATGGGCAGACGAAAGTCTCTAAGTTCACTACTGGAGCGGACAACATCACCCACACGGCCCAGGTCGTGTTCATAGGCGACGGAAGCTACACGCTGGCAGTGAGTTGTACGGACTTAGCGGGCAACCAGAGCGCAGTACCCGAAGACCAGTTTATCATCGACAAGCGAAAGCCAGAGCAGGTGGAGATCAGCTATGAGGACAATTGGTTCAGGGAGATCTTAAATGCCATTACCTTCCACAAGTTCTTTCAGGATACAGTGGATGTGAAGATCCGTGCTTACGACGAGACCTCTGGTGTAGAGACCATCGAATACTGGTCCAATGGCATCAATGGGGATGGTGAGGATAAAAACCAAAAGGGCGTTTTGACGCCGGTGGAAGTTGGAGAGGGGTATTATGAGGCTACCTTTACCATCCAGCCTCAGTTTAAGGGCAGCTTTTCCGCCATGGCCACTGATAGAGCGGGAAATTCCAGCGACAGCGTTACAAGCGAGTCCATTTATATCGACGATACCGTGCCAAACGCCCCTAGGGTAGATACCCAAGGGTATGAGGCAGGGACCTGGACCAATCAGGATGTGGAACTGGTGGTGACCGGCTCTGGGGCTTTTTCCGGCATAGACCGGTACGAGTATACCATTGCAGACGGACCGCTGGACGGAAGTGAAAACTGGGTTCCTTTGACAGAAGGGAAGGTGGTGCAGGCAGATAGCCAAGACGCCGCTGCCAACGTAACCCGCTCCACTCTAACCGTATCTG
>CAJJPW010000056.1 GCA_905193725.1 uncultured Eubacteriales bacterium | reverse complement strand
ACCGGATTATGGTCATGGCCAATGGGACGATTACCGGAGAAGTGGAGAGAAATGAGGCAACAGAAGAAAAAGTAATGTCTTATGCATTTGCAGCGAAAGAAGAAAAAGGAGCGTGAAAAAATGACTGAGCTTGCTAAAGCTAAAAGAAAGTTTTCCATAGGAAAGGGAATTTACCCCATTCTCATAGGATTTGTTGCCATATTTATTATCGCTAGTATCATATCACCAGACTTTTTGCAGACGAAAAACCTGATGAACGTCTTGCGGCAAGTGTCCAGTAACTGCATTATTGCAGTGGGGATGACGTTCGTCATTTTAACGGGCGGAATTGACCTTTCAGTTGGTTCTGTAGTAGCTTTGACAGGTTGTATTGTAGCTTCTTGCCAGACTCTACCGGCCCCCGTTGCGTTAATCCTTGGCCTCCTAATCGGCCTAGTATGTGGCTTTATCAGCGGTATTATCATCGTGACCAGAAAATTACAACCATTTATTGTAACGCTAGCGATGATGACTATCGTAAAAGGTGTGGCATTTATTTATACAGATGGACGTCCGATTTTAGGGGTATCTGAAGGGTTAGAAAATATTGCCCAAAAATACTTAGGGCCCATTCCTCTGCCGGCAATCTACATGATCGTCATTGTGGCAGTCGCATTCTTCTTACTCAAATATACTCACTATGGCAGAAGCGTATATGCAGTAGGTGGCAACGAAGAGGCAGCAACACTTTCGGGTACTCGCTCTGGAGCGGTAAAAGTATCTGTGTACATGATCTCTGGACTATTATCCGCATTTGCGGCGATCATCAACGTGGCAAGAGTAGAAGTAGGTGAGCCGATCTTAGGCGATGGATGGGAACTGGACGCTATCGCAGCGGTAGCAATTGGCGGCACGGCAATGACCGGCGGCATTGGAAACGTACTGGGAACATTGATTGGTGCGCTAATCTTAGGCGTACTGAACAACTTATTCAATCTGTTAAACATCTCAGCTTACATCCAAGAGGTTGTAAGAGGTGTGATAATTCTAGTAGCGGTATTAGCGACTACGAGAAAAAAATAATATCCTTAAGGGTGCGGCGCCCTGTGCGCTGCACTCCTAACCTAGCATATTAGGCTGGGCGCCAGCCTTGACATAAATATTTGTAAAGAAAAGAAAGTAAGGAAGGAAAAGAAAGGAAAGAGGTGTTTCATATGGCAATGTTTACAGAGCCAAGCGAAAGATTTACTAAGCTAAAGAAAAGACTTTTAGCTGCAGTACCCCAGATGTGTCCAGACAGGGCCAGATACTACACCCAAAGTTACCAAGAGACTGAGGGCGAGGCGATGGTAATTCGCCGTGCAAAGGCCTTTGCCAAGACACTGGAAAACATGACTATTTTTGTAGCGGATGATGACTTGTTTGTGGGAAATCAAGCAAGCACATTGCGGGCCTGTCCAGTTTACCCTGAGGCAGAGGCGTTTTACATGATGGAAGAGATCGACATCTTCCCTGTGCGGGACAACGACAGAGTGGCGGTTTCTCCAGAAGTGAGAAAAGAGCTCATGGAAGAGATCTTGCCCTATTGGCAGGATAAAAACAGCGAGTTCATCTCTGAGCACCGCATTCCCGAAGAGACGAGAAAAGTGATTAACGTGGAGCATCAGGTGTTTTCCCCGCAGCTTCATCAGAGAGGCACCCTGGCCCACACGATTGCAGATTATGGCTTGATCTTAAAGTACGGCTTTGAGGGAGTAAAAGAGCAGATCCAAGAGAAACTGGATGGGCTGGACCTATCAAATATCGAGGATTTCAACAAAAAGGAATTCTATGACGCAGAGATTATCTGCTGCGATGCGGCGATTACCTTTGCCAAGAGATATGCACAGCTGCTCAAAGAGACAGCGGCCAAGGAAAAGAATGAACAGAGAAGAGCCGAACTGTATCAGATGGCGGAAAACTGCGAGCAAGTACCTGCCAAACCGCCTAGAACATTCTATGAGGCATTGCAGTCCTTCTGGTTTGTACACCTGATGCTGTATATTGAACAAAACGGCCTGGCAATCTCTGTGGGAAGATTTGACCAATTCATGTACCCCTACCTGAAAAGGGATTTGGATAATGGAGTGATCACCAAAGCACAGGCACAAGAGCTGCTGGATATTCTGTGGATTAAGTTTACTGAGATCATGCGCGCTTACGACCTGAAATCCTCCATCTACTACGGCGGCTTTGCCATCTCTGAGAACTTAGTAATCGGTGGTGTAGATGTAAAAGGAAGAGATGCCACCAATGAGCTCTCCTATATGTGCTTAGACAGCGAATACAAAACCAAGCTCTCTCAGCCCAACATTTCTGTGCGGGTACATCCTGCCAGCCCGGCTGCACTGCTCAACATGACAGCACATGTCATCAAGACAGGCGGCGGCAAGCCACAGCTGTTCAACGATACGGTAGCTATTCCTCTGCTGATGAGCTGCGGCGCTACGCTGGAAGATGCTAGGGATTACTCCATCTCCGGATGTGTGGAGGCAGTACCCACGGGAACAGTAGGTGTAACCAACGCATGTATGTCCAACTTGGGCAAGGCGTTTGAAATCGCCCTCAACAGCGGCAAGTGCATGCTCTGTGGAGAGCAAATCGGTATAGAGACCAAAGACGCTGCAAGCTTTGAGAACATCGATGAGGTGATCGACGCCTTCCGTGCACAGGTAGAGGCTTATGTGAAACACATGGTTACGTCCATCAACGTCATCGAAAAAGTGCACAGCGAAATGCTACAGCTGCCCTTTACCTCTATTACCATGCCCGACTGCTTAGAAAAGGGCAAGGATATCACCAACGGAGGCGCTCGTTATAGCTTTACTGGCCCACAAGGCGTTGGTTTGGCAGACGTCACGGACTCGTTGGCAGCCATTCAAAAAATTGTGTTTGAAGAGAAAAAGGTGAGCATGGCAGAGCTGATGGATGCCCTCAAGAACAACTTCAAGGGCTATGAGCGGCTGCAGTTGATGCTGCAAAAGGCGCCCAAATACGGCAATGACGATGATGCAGCAGACCAATTTGCAAACCTAGTTTCCTCCATTTACTGTGAAGCGGTTTCCAAGTATCGCAACGCATGGGGAGGACTCTACCGACCAGGTCTGTATCCTGTATCCTCCAATGTACCCCTTGGAGAAGTGGTGGCAGCACTGCCCAGCGGCAGAGCAGCAGGCGCGCCCTTGGCAGATGGCATCTCTCCAGAACACTATATGGATCTCAACGGCCCAACTGCTGTGATGAGATCTGCCTCTAAGCTGGATCACTTACTGCCTACCAACGGAACGCTGCTGAACCAGAAGTTCAATCCATCCTATCTGGATTCGGAAGAGAACATCAACAAGCTGGTAGACTTAATTCGCGGCTATTTCACAATGGGTGGATGGCATGTACAGTTCAACGTGGTATCGGCAGACACATTGAAAGCAGCACAGAAAGAGCCGGAAAATTATCCAGGACTTTTGGTTCGGGTAGCGGGCTACAGTGCATTCTTTGCAGAACTGAGCAAGGTCATTCAAGATGACATCATTGAGCGTACAGAATTTGAAGCATTCTAAAGGGCTAGGATGAATTGGGGAAGGCCAGTGTCAAGTGGAGCTTCCCACTGGCTTTCCCATAAATTGGCCGCAAGGCGGGCGGATGAAGCAATATCCTCCTAATTTTTATAAATCAAATATTTTCAGCAAGGCTGGCAGGCGGTTTGCCTGCTAGTCTTGGATGAAATGAGAAAGGTTCTTACCATGAATAAGGCATTGATCACCAACATTCAAAAGTACAGCATTCACGATGGAGAAGGCGTGAGGACGACAGTTTTTTTAAAAGGCTGCCCCTTGCACTGTTATTGGTGTGCCAATCCGGAAAATCAAAATTTTAATAGACAAATCATGTATTTCCCAAACAAATGCATGAGCTGTTTTGAATGTGTGAAAGTATGCCCCAATCATGCACTTTCTGTAAATGAAAATGGTGCTTTGGCGTACCACAAGGAAAACTGTGTGCTCTGTGGTGCCTGTGAGAGAGAATGCCTCAAAGACGCCATTCGCGTATCAGGTAAGGAGTATACGCCTGAGCAAATCGTCGAGATCGCTCTGAAAGATGTGGCGTTTTACAATAATGGAGGCGGTGGCATTACCATTTCAGGTGGAGAGCCATTGAGCTTTGGCCCATTTTGTCTGGAATTGCTGGATTTATGTGAGTTTCATCAGCTGAATGTTATTTTTGAGACATGTGGCTATGGCAAAACAGAGACCCTGTTGGCGTATGCCAAAAAAGCACAGGGCATCTTCTTTGATGTAAAACACTATGATCCGGAAAAGCACAAGCAGGCGACAGGAGTTTCCAATGAGGTGATTCTGGAAAATCTGAGACAACTGACCGATGTGTATCCTAAAGCTATGGTACGGGTACCGGTCATCTATGGATTGAATAATACCCAGGAGGATATGGCGGGCATTGCAGATGTGCTCAAAAAGACGGTGGGTAAACAGGGCATCCGCTATGTGGAGTTGCTGCCCTTTCACAATTTGGGCGCTCTGAAATATGAGGCATTGGGCTGGAATAACGTGCTGAAGACATATCAAAATATGGATAAGCAAGAGCCTAGAAAGTACATACCTCTCTTTGAAAAACAGGGTTTTCAGTGCCTTGTAAAATAATTGGCATTTAAAATGTCCAAGGCTGATTCGGTTCCAAAAAAATAAAAATTTTTTGATGGCAATTATCTGAAATCGGTTGCATAATTTGAAATTATATGATACCATACAAATATAGAAAATAAATACTGCATCGAGGAGTAGTATTATATCGCATAAAGGTGTTGGGGATATACGTATTTTCGTATAATTTCCATGTTAGTTTTAATTTTATCAACAAATGGAATAATTGAATTACAAAAATAATATGATTTAAGTAGAATTATTTTTAAATATGAAATCGATTGCAAATAGGATGGTGCAATTCGAGATAGCAAATTCGGCTGAAAATCAAACTGAGATATAGCTCTCATGAAAGTGCTCTTTTTGGAGCTAGGAAGATTCCCGTTCAGACTGGTATAGCATTCTAAATGTTTATAGGGGAATTACTGTATCAATTGTAGCAATCAGCATGATCCGTTGAGAGTAAAGAGAAGAAATTGTTTTGCTGCAAAGAGATAGAAAACAAAGATGTGAAATTGATTGCAGTGCCAAGCGTAAACTTGGATGAGTTTATGGCAGGCAACAAGGCTTAGCTAAATTGAGGAGTCGACATATAAAAAAATAACAAAAAAGAGGAAAGGATGAAAAGTATGAAGGCGATTGTAAAGACCAAGGAAGGTCCAGGCAATGTAGAGCTTATGGAAATGCCTGTGCCAGAGGTAAAAGAAAATGAAGTAAAAATTAAAGTGGACTGTGCAGGAATTTGCGGTACCGATGTCAAAATAAAACATGGCGATACATGGAGCAACCCTCCTGTGATACTGGGCCACGAGTTCAGCGGCGTCGTAGAAGAGGTGGGAAGACTAGTAACTTCTGTAAAGCCAGGAGATCGGGTGGTATCTGAAACAGCTCAGATCATCTGTGGCCACTGTGAGTACTGCAACACGGCAAATCAACTCATGTGCCCAGAGCGGCTCTCCATTGGATATGGAACCCATGGGGCATTTGCCAACTACTGTGTTGTGCGGGAGGCGATCGTCCACAAGATTCCCGAAGGTGTTTCAATGGAAGAGGCGGCTTTGGCTGAGCCGTCTGCTGTAGCTGCTCATGCAGTTATGGACAGTGTGCACTTAGAGCCCACAGATCTGGTAATCGTCATGGGTCCGGGCACTATTGGCCTTCTGGTATCCCAGATCGTAAAGAGCTATGGCTGTGAAGTGGTGATTACGGGAACAGATGTAGACGAAGCTCGCCTGGAAGTGGCCAAAGAGCTGGGTATGGATCATATCGTCAACGTGCAAAAGCAGGATTTGGTGGAGTTCATGAATGGGCTCACAGCAGGCCGTGGGGCAGATGTAGTATTTGACTGCACAGGAGCTTTGCCTGCAATTCGCAGCGGTATGAGTGCCTTAAAGAAAAAGGGCAAGTTTGTACAGATCGGTCTCACAAAGCAGAACTTGGAGATCGAATACGGGCTGCTTCCCCAAAGAGAGATCAGCCTCATCGGAACCTTTGGCCACAACTGGAAAGCTTGGGAGAACATCCTCAAGATGATTAGCCAAGGGAAGCTGAAGACGAAGCCGCTCATCACCCACACATTTGGCATTGACGATTGGGAAAAGGCATTTGAGATTGCAGAAAAATGTCAGGGAATCAAAATTCTCATTAAACCCAATGAGAAGTAATAGGATTATGAAAGAATTTCTTATAGAGCCGGTGAATTTCCTGCAGGGATATTTGGCCATTGGTCAAATAGGTGGGAACTCTGCGGTTCACTGGTCAAAAGAATAGAAAGGAAGGATTCAATTGGAAAAACAAAAAGTACTGGAACTCAAAAGATTTGCAAATCAAATCAGACAAGAGACGTTCAAAACCATCGGCTACCTCGGCGTAGGCCACATCGGCGGCTCTCTATCTATCGCTGATGTGCTGGCTGTGCTGTACGGCGATGAGATGAACATCAACCCCAAAGACCCCAAGTGGGAAGAGAGAGACTGGCTGGTAGTATCCAAAGGCCATGCAGGCCCAGCAGTATACTCCACTTTAGCTCTCAAAGGGTATTTTGATATGGAAATTCTCAAAACCCTCAATCGCCCAGGAACCAACCTGCCCAGCCACTGCGACATGAACAGGACCATTGGCGTGGACATGACCACAGGTTCTTTAGGACAGGGCTCCAGCTCTGCTATGGGTATCTGCTTAGGTAACCGGATGAAAGGTCTAGATAATTACACTTATCTGATCTTGGGGGATGGAGAAATTGACGAAGGACAAGTATGGGAAGCGGCTCTCTTTGCAGGCCACAGAAAATTATCCCATATGATCGCCTTTGTGGATTATAACAAGTGCCAGTTAGATGGAACCACACAGGATGTGTGTGATTTAAAAGATGTAGCTGCTAAATTCAGAGAATTTGGCTGGTATGCACAGTCTATCGACGGCCACGATGTAGAGGCGATTTCGGACGCAATCCATAACGCAAAAGCGCAAGATGAAAAGCCATCGGTAATTGTTCTCAATACCATCAAGGGAAAAGGTGCCAGCATGACAGAGGGAAAAGTTGGCTCCCACAACATGACGATCAACGAAGAACAGTTAAAACAGGCATTAAGCGAATTGCAAGCTGAGCTGGATCAGCTGGAAGGCTAAAAGGAGGCGTGCGAATATGAATGTAAAATTGGCAAAAGATAACTCACTTGAAAAAGTTGAGATGAGAAAAGTATTTTGTGATACCATGATCGAAGTGGCAAAGAAAAACGAGAAAGTGGTATTATTGGATGCAGACCTGATGGCAGCAATGGGCACCAAGCCCTTCCAGGCGGAATTCCCCGATAGGACCATCGACTGTGGTATTCAGGAAGCCAACATGATTGGCGTGGCAGCAGGCCTTTCCGCAACAGGGTTCATTCCCTTTGCACACACCTTCGGCCCGTTTGCAACCCGCAGAGCTTGCGACCAGATTTTCATGTCCTGTGCTTATGCAAAACAGAATGTGAAGATTATCGGCAGCGACCCGGGTGTTACAGCTGCTTTAAACGGCGGTACCCACATGCCTTTTGAGGATCTGGGCATTATGCGTGGCATTCCAGGGATGACGGTTATTGAACCTGCAGACTCCACAGTGATTGCCGACATGGTAAGACAAGTTGCCGACATCTACGGCATGCACTACATCCGTCTTGTTCGGAAAAATGCTCCCAAAGTATACGAAGAGGGCTCTACATTTGACATTGGCAAGGCCGTTCAAATTCGCGACGGTAAAGATGTTACCATCATTGCCTGCGGCATTTGTGTGGCTGAGGCCATCAAAGCAGCTGGCATTTTAGAGCAAGAGGGCATCAGCGCAAGAGTGCTGGATATGTTCACCATCAAGCCTATCGATAAAGAGGCGGTTATTGCCGCTGCAAAGGACACTGGCGCGATTGTGACAGCAGAAAATCACAGCATCAACAATGGACTGGGCAGCGCCGTGGCAGAAGTGCTCTGTGAGAACATCCCCACACCAATCGCACGGATCGGCTCTCAAGATGAGTTTGGCGAAGTGGGTCCAGTGGATTACTTAAAAGAGCGTTTTGGCCTGACAGCAGAGAACATTGTTGCTGCTGCTAAGAAAGTAATTGCCAAAAAATAGTCCCACCTTCAATATGGAGTAGTACTCTATATTGAAAAGATATATAAATATTAAGTGTTATTTTTGCTAAACTTTTTGTTGTTTCTAGTTATTAGCAGGGCGCCTTGCCTTGCTAATAACATCCTTCTTTTTTGAAAGGTGGCAAAAATGGCATCAAAAAACTGTTATCAAGGTAGAAATATTACTCTCCCCAAAAGTTATATTACCTATCTTAGTATGTATACAAAAAAAGGGCTGATTCAGCCCTTTTTTTGTCATAGGAAACTCACGTGATCCGTTAAATGAAATATAAATGGTGAGAATAATCCTGCAAAAATATTACAAACAAGATGACAAATAAGGCAAAAAGGCAGTTCCCTGTAGTCCTCTAAGGCGAATCTCAATTTTTAAAGGCTATAAACACTTTTACAGCAATAACGGGAATCTCATAAATACTACTATGAGGTAATAAAAATTTACTTAGAGACAATCGTGCGAATGACACGGCAAGGGTTGCCCACTGCCAATACACCCGCAGGAACATCCCGCACAACCACGCTGCCTGCCCCGATGACCGCATTATCCCCGATGGACACACCTGGCAGCACTACTACATTGCCACCGATCCAGACGTTGTTGCCAACAGTGATGGGCTTTGCATATTCTAGACCTGCGTTGCGCTGGATGGGGTCAAAGGGATGTCCGGCAGTATAAAAACTGCAGTTGGGCGCCACAAATACATTGTCTTTGAAAACCACTTTGGCTTCATCTAAGATGATACAGTTGTGGTTGGCAAAAAAGTTCTCTCCAATTTCAATGTGATAACCATAGTCACAGTAAAAAGGCGGCTCAATCACAAAGTGGGCAGGCGTCTTCCCCAGGAGCTGTTTGAACAAGCTCTGACGCCGCTGCATGTCACTGGGCGGCGTGTGGTTAATGGCAAAGCAGAGCTCCTTGGCATGAGCTCTTTCAGCCAGCAGCTGCTCGTCGTAATTGGCGTCGTATAAAAGGCCGGCAATCATCTTCTCTTTTTCCGTCATGAGATCACTCCTCACTTTTCTGCAATGACTATTATATCCAAAAAAATAGCAGGAGAAAAGCGCTGAAGAGCGACAGAGCTTCTTTGAAGAAAATAATCATCTGCTCATAATATTTTTATGCATAAAATCTCTAAAAGGGAATTGCAATGCCCTTTGGCTCGTGGTATAATAGACAAAATTAAACCTTTAAATTAGTCCAGAGAGGCTAGTAAGGCGCTATATTTTCGAAATGTCGTGTAAGATGGAAAACCTTGCTGCTCTTTTGGCGCGAGGGTTTTTTGTTTGGAGAGAAACGAGATGTCACAAAAGCTGATTATGGATAGCGAGGCAATTTCCAGAGCACTCAAACGAATATCTCACCAGATTGTAGAGCGCAATAAAGGGGTGAAAGACCTGTGCCTCATTGGGATTCACAAGAGGGGGATTTCCATCGCCAAGCGAGTTGCCACCTATATCAAGGAATTTGAGGGCAGCGTGGTGCCAGTTGGCGTGGTGGATATCTCCTTTTATCGGGACGACCTATCTCTCATTGACTGGCAGCCTGTGGTGAATTCCACAGACATACCCTTTGAGATCACAGAAAAGACAGCGGTATTGGTGGACGACGTGCTCTATACGGGCAGAACGGCAAGAGCGGCAATGGATGCTCTCATGGATATTGGTAGGCCCTCGAGAATTGAGCTGGCAGTGCTGATCGATAGGGGCCACAGAGAGTTGCCCATTCGGGCGGATTATACCGGAAAAAACGTGCCCACATCCAAAAACGAGATCGTCCAAGTGAGTATGCCAGAGTTTGATGGCAAACTTGAAGTTAATATTTCTCAAAAATAGTTCCTTGCTACAGCAGGGTTTTTTTATGGGAAAATATGGAGGAGAAAAACAAGAGTTTTAAGGGGGATACATACTTTGAGATCGGTAGTGCAAAAGGATCTGCTGGGACTATATGGCGTGCCAGCAGAGGAAATTTTGAGGATTTTGGCTCTGGCACGGGATATGAAAAAAATCGTGCTGTCGGATCAAAAAAAGACCAGCGACCTTGCAGGAAAATCGGTGATTACGCTGTTTTACGAGAACTCCACCCGGACGCGGATGTCCTTTGAGATGGCGGCAAAGTACATGAGCGCCAGCGCGGCAAATATGTCGGCCTCGGCTAGCAGTGTGCAAAAGGGAGAGTCCCTCATCGACACAGGAAGGACGCTGGACAGAATGGGAACGGATGTGATTATTATACGCCACCCTATGACGGCGGCACC
>CAJJPW010000055.1 GCA_905193725.1 uncultured Eubacteriales bacterium | reverse complement strand
GATTGCGTCGAGCGTCTCGCCGCGGCGGCCAATGAGGATGCCAAGGTTTTCACCCACGAGATCAACCAGATACGTCTCGTCCGCCGTCTTGACGGCGTGCGGCACGGCGTCGGAGCCCATGTGTTCGAGCAGGCCCTTGATGAACTGCTCGATCTTCTCCTCTACGGAGCCTGGCTCTGCCGGTGCGTAGACCTTCGGCTCAACGGGAGCCTTGGGCGCGGGCTGTTCGCGGCGCTCCGCGGGGGCCTTGGGCGCTCTGGACTGCTGCGGCTTGCGATCCGTGCGCGGCTTCTGCTCACGCGCGGGTCTGGGCTGCTGCGGCTTTGCCTCGGGCTTCGGCTCTGATTTCGGCTCGGATTTCGGCTGTGCCATTGCGGGCGCGGGTGCTGCGGCCGGAACGGCGGGCGCAATGACCTTCGGCGCTGCGGCGGCTTCCTGCGCGGGCTTCTTGGGCTTGCTTCTGGATGCGGAGGACAGCGCGGGCTTGGGTGCCTCGTCCGGGGCCTCATAGGTCACCTTGACCTTTGCCGGCTGCGCGCCGATGCCAAGGAACCCGGACTTCGGATTGTCCAGCACTTCGACGGAGACGCTGTCGCGGTCCATGCGCAGCTGCTCCAGCGCAGCTGCGATGGCCAGATCGATTGTCTTACCGGTTGCGGTGATAAATTTTTCCATAGTTACTCCTTCGTCTGTTCTGCGTCAGACTCGGCAGCGCGTTTTCTGCCGTAGTGAGAAGGATCGTAGGCCCGGCCGCGGCAATACGGACGCTCCGGATCGCCGGAGAGCGGCTTTTTGACCTCAGACTCCGGAACGGGGTTCTTCTTGGCCTCATAGTCTCTGGCGGCCTTTTCCGCAGCTTCCTTTTCCTGCTGACGGATCTTCTTCTTGCTGACGTTGTCGGTGATGCCGTCGGGGTTCTGCTCCCGGCGCAGGGCGCGCTGGCGCTCTTTTTCCGCCTCTTCGGCGCGGCGCTTGGCTGCAAGCTCCTGCCGGACGGCGTCTTCTTCCTCATAGACCTTGCGGTAGTGCTTCGTCAGGAAATAATCCTGCACGGCGCCGAACACGGCCTGCGCGATCCAGTAGATGGAGATCGCGGCCGGCATGGAGAAGCCGATCCAGAGGGACATCAGCGGCATCATGAGCATCATGGTCATGTTGGTCTGGTTGGCCGTCTTGGCAGCCTCGGCGTCCTGTTCGCCGTCGGCGTTCGTGGCGACCTGGTTGTTCATCTTCTGGCTGATCCACATGGACACAGCCTGCAGACCGGCCGAAACGACCGGAATGAGGAACAGGCCGATCTCGCCCCAGCCTTCGCACTCCCAGAACTTGATGGACGGGATGCCGGACAGGTCGATGCCGAGGAACTGGAAGTTCATGGCCTGCAGATTGGCGTTCGCGGTGACAGCCAGCGCCTTGAGATCGTCCATGAACTCGCCGATGTGACCGGCGGCG
This sequence comes from uncultured Eubacteriales bacterium, assembly GCA_905193725.1. Lineage (GTDB taxonomy): Bacteria > Bacillota > Clostridia > Christensenellales > Christensenellaceae > CAJJPW01. The sequence goes on along the minus strand of CAJJPW010000055.1, from coordinate 9,163 downwards.
GCCAACTGGGCATAGTAGGCATTCTTGCCGAGGTTGACGCCGCTGGCCTGCATGAAGGCGACGATGGCGGCGGAGGTGGACTGCGGGTTGTGCATCATGTACGTGATGGGCTCACGGATGATGTAGTACAGCGGCAGCAGGATGATGAGCGGGATAAACGACCACAGGCAGCCGCCGCCCATCGAGACGCCCTCTTCCTTGTACAGCTGCTGGACAGCCAGCTGATATTTCTGCTTGTCGTCGCCGTACTTCGACTCGAGCGCCTTGACCTGCGGCGACAGGCGGGACATTTTGAGCATGCTCTTCTTGCTCTTCACCGACATCGGCAGCAGCACGAGCTTGATGATGAGGGAGAAGAGGATCAGCGCCAGGCCGTAGTTGTTCGTGAACATGTACAGCCAGTCGAGCAGATAGCCGAACGGGACGCGGATAATGTCGGACAGACTCATGTTATCCTTTGTCGCCGCGGCGGCCTGCTCCGCAGCCTCTGTGGGTGCGAGGCCCGCGTAGGCGTCGGTGTTGTCCTGGGTGGCCGCCGCCGTGCAGGCGCACAGCGACAGCGCCAGCAAAACGACCAGCAGCAGTGCTACGATTTTTTTCATAATTTTCCTCCTATTTTTACTTTATGAATACCATTGGCGTTTGCTAGCAGATGATATTTTGTAATTCGCTTCCAAAATATCATCTGCTGTCCATTTCACCAAATTTTTTTACCAAATAGCATAACCGCCATCGATCAGCATATCATGTCCTGTCATATAATCTGACACTTCACTTGCTAGATATAGGGCAGCTCCCTGCATATCCTCAACAGTTGCGGTTCTGCCCAGAGGCATTAACTCCACCCATCCATCTACCAATTCCTGCCAACCAGTGAGAATATTATAGTGGGGAGTGATCACGATGCCCGGGCTTATGGAGTTGACTCTTATGCCGTGTTGTGCCAACTCGCCGGCAATGGTCTTCGTCATATGTATTACACCGCCCTTTGAAGCATCATAATGGCACTGGTTTTGCGGTCTCACCTTGATATGGCCTGCCATGGATCCCATATTGATTATCTTGCCGTACTTATTGGGAATCATTACCCTTGCCTCTGCTTTACAGCACAGGTATACTCCTTTGAGATTGGTATCAATGACCTTGTCCCAGGCGTCCTCTTCCAGATTCAGCAAATCGCACCAGCCGCCAATTCCCGCGTTGTTGATTGCAATATCCAGCTTGCCCCACTCATCCACAACGGTATCTACCATTTTTTCGGTGTCTTTGGGGTTCTTTACATCAGCAACCACATATAGTGCTTTGCGGCCCCGATCTTCGACCTCTTTGCATACTTTTTTAGCATCCTCTTCATGGACGTCTACAATCGCTATATCTGCCCCCGCCTCAGCAAGCGCAATAGCAAATGCCTCTCCTATACCGGTTCCTCCGCCCGTGATCAATGCCGTCTTTCCGTCCAGTCTAAAACGATCCAAAATGTTCATCTTATTTCCTCCTTTTTACTTGAATAATTTATAATGGAATTTTACACATATGACAGATTAGTAAAACACTTTATACCTGACATCGTCTCTTAACGTGTTTCTATCATATTTTAAGATTCATTATTTCAGTTAGCTGCGATGAATATTGAGTAGTATTTCTCTGTGAAGATAGAATCAAGTGTGAGAAAGGCGTATACATCATATGCCTTTTCTTTTTTATCTGCTTTTATTATATTACGATTAGATCTACAGGCGTAACGTCGTTTCTTAATGTATTTTATGTCATATTTTAAGATTTATTTAAACGACGAACTGTATTTTGGATCAAATGAACTGGAAGCAAGTGTGGTAAAAATGCATTACAAGCATGCCTTTATCACACTTGCCGTTTGTTTTCCATAGTAAATCACGGGGTAGATGCGTCTTTTTCAGCCTGAAGCTGGGCAAGGGTTTTGGGCTGCCGCCGCACTCCAGCCAGGTAGGGTTTTGGCTGAATCCGCTTTTGGGTGTTCCAGCGTTCTTTCGCCCTTTGAATTTCCTCCTTGTATTGAGGAAGGAAGGCCTCTTGCGCGATCAGCATTTCATCCACCATTTGCAGAATCTCATTGGGATCGCAGGCAGCTCCTACTAGTGGATCCATTAAGAAGGCCTGCCGCAGATAGTTGATATCACCTTGAATCGCCGCCAAAACAGCCAATCTCTCTACAAAGATGGATTGGGAGCATATTGCCGCAATGCCAACGGGTAGATCCCCTATTATGGGTACATTCAGGCCGTTGCGATCCACATAGACAGGGAGTTCTACTACACAGTCATCAGGTAGATTTTTAATCGCACCGTTATTGATCACATTTAGATGCTCTCTATATAATCTCCCTGTTTCCAGCGCCTCTACAATGTAGGAGCCATGCTCTTGGCTTCTCTGTGAGCCGTCATATTTTTTCGTCGGGCCATTCATCCAGTTTTCACAATCCGCCTCATACCAAATCCGGCCTTCCGTACAGAGTCTCAAAAAGCCTGCTGTTTCTCCCCCTGTAAAGGAATCCATGCCAATCCAATCTTTTATTTTATTCGGATCTGTGCGATACCAAGAAACGTACTCAGAGAGATGTCCATTGGTCTCGGTGCAAATATAGCCAAAGTTCTTCAACACGTCCACACGAACTTTTTCTTGACTGCAGATTTCAGGATGATCATAATACGCCTGAAGCAGCTTATCCTTTAGTTCCACACCATTGTGCTTGATAGACAAGAAGAAAGTTTGGTGATTGATACCTGCAGCCACGATGTCTAGCTCTTTATAGTCAATCCCCAACACCTTGCCAATTTGCTGAGTACAGAACACAACGCCATGGCATAGGCCAATTGTATGGACTCCAAAACACGTGTTACATGCCCACGTAACCATGGGATTGGGGTTACAGTCGTTGAGTTGGATGGCATCTGGCGCTGCAACTTCTCGAATGTCTTTACAAACTTCCCGCATCTCAGCAATCATCCTCTGCCCATACATGATGCCCCCAGCACAGATGGTGTCGGCAAAGCTCTGGTCAACACCGTATTTCAGCGGAATTTCAGTATCTGCTGCATACGCGGCATCATCGCCCACGCGCATACTGTTAAATATATATTTAGCCCCTTTTAGAGCTTCTCTGCGGTCTGTCGTAGCATGGATTTTAATATGGATCCCATTTGCATCCAGGTCTCGCTGGCATAGTTCGGTCAGAATGCGAAGGTTCTTTTCATTTTTATCGGTAAAAGAAACTTCGATATCGTGGAACTCAGGTACAGACATCAGATCTGTAAAGATTTGGCGAACAAATCCCGTGCCGCCCACTACCTCAAATCCCACATCCTCTGGATGGTCAGGATCGTTAAATGAAGGACATGGAAATCCCATGTTGCCAGCGCCTATAAATGTTACTTTAAACGACATTGTATTGCCCTCCCCTATTTTTTATTATGAAATGGATTACGTACCTCTTTAAGTGCTCTCATTGGATTGTCCTTTTAGAATGTGAGCTCAACGGCTTTTTTCCATCCTTGATATTTTTGAGCTCTCCTCGTCTCTTCCATCTTCGGCGTGAATCTCTTTCTGCCAATCTTTTCAAACACCTTCTGATCAAAGACGCCACAGGAAAGGCCAGCCATGTATCCTGCGCCTATTCCTGAGAGCTCATCTGATTCAGGAACCTGTATCGGCAAATTCGCGATATCGCTCTGGAACTGCATGAGATAAGCATTTTTTGTCGGCCCACCATCTACGCGCAATTCCAAAATGGGAATCTCTGCATCCATGCCCATACAGGCGAGAATATCTGTGATTTGGTATGCAATGCATTCTAGGCCAGACTTAACCACCTCTGCTTTTCCTGTCAATCTGGTGATTCCGCATAGTATTGCTTTCGCTTCCTGTTTCCAATACGGAGCTCCCAAGCCCGTAAATGCTGGAACAAAATAGCAAGTATCTTCCTGATTTGCACACTCTGCCAAAGCCTGTGTTTCCGCTGCTGATCCGACTAACCCTAGTTCTTTTTGCATCCAGCTTATGACAGCGCCTGTGTAATTGATATTGCCCTCTAAGACATACTGGGTCTCTCCACTTCTCCTCCACGCAATAGAAGAGACCACCCCGTGCCTACTCATGACCGGTTTGCTGCCAACGTTCATCATCACAGAGGAACCTGTGCCATACGTCGCTTTGATCATCCCTCTATTTAAACAGCCCTGTCCGAACAGTGCACCATGTGAATCGCCTAGCACTCCGCAAATGGGGATGGGCTTCTTCAAAAGGCCTTCCAGATCAGTTTGCCCAAAGTTCGCATCGGAGTCACAAACTTCTGCAAGATGTCGTGGCTGAATTCCAAATGCACCACATACCTCTGCATCCCATTGGAGTGTAAAAATATTAAACAGCTGTGTCCGGGAGGCATTTGAGTAGTCTGTCTTATAGCTCTTCCCACCCGTCAATTTGTAAACCAGCCACGTGTCGACCGTACCCATGCAGATGGCGTTTTGCGCGGCCAGATCAGCTGCTTGAGGGATGTTTTCCAAAATCCATGCCAACTTAGAAGCTGGGAAAAAGGGAGAAACAGGTATTCCCGTCCGCTCTTGTATCGTGTTTCCCCAGCCCTTTGAAAGCACTTTGGTACAGATATCCTTTGAACGCCCACATTGCCAGACGATCGCATCACATACGGGCTTGCCCGTCTTTCGATCCCATGCTAGCGCTGTTTCCCGTTGATTGCTGATGCCCATTGCACATATTTCATTGGCGTCAATACCGGTATGCGCTATCACATTCTTGATGGCCGCGATCAAATTGCTGTATATCTCTTCCGGATCGTGACTGACCCATCCTTCTTCACTAATTATCTGTCTGTGTGCCACATCACTGCGGCCTATTAAGGTTCCCTCTCCATCAAACAGAAGCGCCTTCGTCCCTTGGGTGCTCTGATCCACGGAAAGTATGTATTTCCCCGCCATATTTTCACCTATTTAATCCTTGCAATACTGTCTTGGCGATGCCACTTGCATCCAAGCCATAGTATTCAAACACTTCATTCGATTCCCCTGCCACTACAGGAGTATCGGGCAGCGACAGGTTCACCACCTTGCGTGGGCACTGAGATGCAATCACCTGGCTCACCATCGAACCCAGCCCTCCATAAGGGGCGTGTTCTTCTATTGTGACAACCAGCCTTGTATTCTGCGCTGCCTGTAGCACTGCTTCTTTATCAAGCGGTTTTATGCAGTACATATCCAGCACCATGCAAGATATGCCCTGTCTTTCCAGGAGATCTGCCGCCTGTAATCCACGGCATACCATCTCTCCACATGCGATGATCGCCACATCGGTACCATTTCTCAGCCACGTGGCTCTATCCATAATGAAGGGGATATTCTCTTGTTCGTAAATGTCCAAGGTGGGATTTCGTCCAATGCGAACATAGGCTGGCTCTTGATCTTTTAACAATGCTTCGAATAGTTTTCTCGTCTGATGCCGGTCACTCGGCAGATAAACGCGCATTCCCGGTATGGCGGACATAGCCGCTATATCTTGTGCGGAATGATGCGTCATGCCCAATGCGCCATAGCTAATGCCGCCTGAAATGCCCACTAGTTTTACGTTTGTATGGGAATAGGCACAATCTACTTTTGCCTGCTCGTAACTCCTGGTGGAGAGAAAGCTAGCCGGAGATACTGCAAACGATTTTTTCCCACAGCTTGCCATACCAGCCGCTATCCCTACCAAATTTTGTTCTGCGATGCCCACTTCCACAAACTGTTCGGGAAATGTCTGCGCAAAGGGACTCAAAGACGCACTTCCTCTGGAGTCACTGCAAAGCACGATAATGTCACGGTCGCTTTTTGCCTGTTCCATTAGCACTTCACACATCACAGCTCTATTGGCGATCTTATTCACTGCCCAACAGCTCCTTCCTCCGCGCAAAATCTTTGACAATTTGCTCGTATTCCTCTTGACTGGGAACCTTATGGTGCCAATTTGCTTTATTCTCCATGATGGCAGAGCCACACCCCTTTGTGGTATTGGCAATCAACACAGAAGGCACATGATACGTCTGCTCTGCCTCGTCAAATGCAGCACTTAGCTGATCCACGTCGTTTCCATCCTTCACATCAATGACATGCCATCCAAAGCTGCTAAACCGGCTGTGCAGATCGTTGTGAGACATGATCATTTCCGTATTGCCAGATATCTGCAGTTGATTGCGGTCTACTACGGCACAGAGGTTATCTAGATGGTAGTGTGAAGCCGCCATGGCAGCTTCCCATATGGAGCCTTCTGCTAATTCTCCATCCCCCATGACTGTATAAACTCGATAGCCATATTCATCCTTTTTTCCCGCCAGGGCCATACCAACGCACAGGGAGAGGCCATGTCCTAGAGAACCGGAGTTCATTTCAATACCCGGGAGTTGATTGCTAGGATGCCCGATGTATTTAGAATGAAATTTAGAGTAGCTATGGATTACCTCTTGAATGTCTAAAAAGCCCTTATCTGCGAGAACGGCATATAGTGCTTCCACACAATGTCCTTTGCTCAAAACAAAGCGGTCCCGCTCAGGCGATGCAGCCATTTCAGGCGAAACGTTCATGCGGTCATAGAGTGTTACTAGTATTTCCATTACGCTCATGTCGCCGCCAATATGTCCGCATTTACCAGCCATAATCATATCTAATACATTTTTTCTCAGGTCATACGCTTTGCACTTTAGCTTATTCATAGTATTTTCCTTAAAAATCCGGCCTCAACACCACTTTAATGGACTCATCTCCCGCACCAGCCATGTCAAAGGCAGTCTTCCAATCCTTTAACGCAAATTGATGGGTAACAATTTCGTCTACTTGAATGATGCCCTTTTCCAGCATACTGATCGCCACTTCATAGCCATGCTGGCCGCTGATATGTGCACCCCGGATATCCATTTCCTTGCGATCTCCAATAATGCTCCAGTCCACTGAAGTTTCCGCTGCAAAAACGCCGAACTCTACGAATGTACCCAGCTTACGCACCATATCTAATCCTTGAAGCACTCCAGAGGGATGCCCACTTATATTGATATAAACATCACACCCATAACCTCCCGAAAGTTTTTTTACTTCCGCCACTGCATCACAAGTAGTGGGATTTAATACAACATCTGCCCCTAAGTGCTTTGCAATTTCAAGACGGCTGTCCTTTGCATCTACTGCTATCAATAATTTCGGATTTTTTAGTTTGGCCAATTGCAAATCACATAGCCCGATAGGTCCCATACCCGCAACTACAACGATGTCGTGAAACTTGATATCCGCACGTTCTACAGTGTGTACTGCACAGGATAGCGGCTCAATCATCGCCGCATGTTCGGGTTTTAGATCACTTGACACCTTATGTACATTATCATTTGCACCATATTTCATATATTCCGCCATGCCGCCGTCGGCTACGATTTTTTGGTGACCGTGAATATGCTGATCTTGGCACATCCACCAACTGCCTTCTTTGCAAAATTTACATTGGCCACAGGGCACAATCTGCTCTGATATCGCACGATCTCCCAGTTTTAGGCCGAATTTCTTTGCAGCATGATCGCCAATTGCAGCTACTTTACCAATGAACTCGTGTCCTGCTACGCAAGGTGCATCATTCCAAACAGGGAGCAGTTTCCCATCGCCCCAGAACATCGCAGCACCATGATAGGACTTTACATCACCAGCACAAATTCCACAGGCTTCTACCTGAATTAATATTTCATCTTCATTGATTTGCGGAACCGGCACCTCTTCATAGCGATAATCCTGAGGGCCACAACACATTACTGCATGCATTTTTTCAGGAATATTTCCAGCTTTTTGCATCGTCAATCCTCCTTTTTATTTCAATCGTTTCAGTACTTCTTTAAATAGCTTCCATGTTTTTGCCACAGAATCGATTTTCAATTCTTCGTCCGGCGTGTGTACACCATGTGTTTCTGTGCCAATGGAAATAATATCTAACACGCCGCCCACCTTTTCTCGGAACAGGCCTAACTCCAAACTAGCCGGCATGACTTCTTCCTGGGCCTCTTCTCCAAACAGCTCCAGATATGCCTTTTTCGTAACCGCTAGCAGCTTAGAATTTGGGTTGTACTCCCACTCAGGGGCATCCGTTCCAAACTGTTTTGCCGTCACTCCATGCTTTACAAGTTGTGCCAAAGAGCAAATATCTTTCATCACTTCGTGCTTACGCGTTGTCACTCCACTTGTGATAGTGGAAATAATGGCTACACAGTCATTTTCCATCGTCATCAAACCTATGTTATTAGAGCACTCAGAAATCCCAGGGATTTTGAAGCTCATGCTCATGACACCATTGGGAATGAGCATAATCGATTTTGCAACGATCTCAGTGGTTTCTGCGCTGAACACCTTGCCATTCCACTGTGCCTTCTCTACTTTTAGTTGAATATCAGGATCGGTTACCGCGTATTCATTTTTTAATTCCTCATAGGTTTTTTCCAATATTTCTAAAAAGCTCTTTTGGTTCTGTACATCAATTATGACGACAGCCCGGGATTCAGAGGGAATCACATTATTCTGTACGCCGCCAGATATCCAGGCTAACTGCACATCTATCTCTTCCAATAAATTCCTAATGATACGTCCTATCAGCTTGATTGCGTTCCCGCGATCTAATACAATGTCGAACTCACAGTGCCCCCCACGCAATCCCATAAGGTCGATACTATAAGCAATGGTCCCCTGTTTTTTCTCTTCATAGATGATGGGAACTGTGTATTTAACGGAAACGTCTCCTCCACAACCTGTCAACAAATGGTCATCCTTGTGCCAATTTAAGTCTATCATTCGCTTTGCGCTGAGCCACTCACCTTTTAATGCATTTCCGCCTACTTTTCCCATTTCTTCCATGACAGTTAAAGCGATTTCTAGCGGCGGATGGGGCAGCGTATCATCATCTAATAGCGCCAAAAAATATGCAATGCCGATGCCATTATCCGCGCCAAGCGTAGTGCCTTTTGCACGGATGTATCCGTTTTCTATATAGAGATCTAGCCCCTCGTTCAGAAAATCATGCTCGACATCTGTCTTTTTTTTGCAAACCATATCCATATGGCCGTGTAATATGATTGGTTCAGCGTCTTCGTAGCCAGCGCTTCCTGGTTTTTTTATCA
>CAJJPW010000054.1 GCA_905193725.1 uncultured Eubacteriales bacterium | reverse complement strand
ATCTCGGTACATAAATTGCCATAGTAATTTTTAATCATATCTTTTATGCTAACTCCTTTACAAATTCAAATTTGCCGCTTTCTTTAGCATTTAGATCATACCACTCAATATCTCTGTGATCGGCATGACGTCCAAAAGCTCTCCAAACTCTTTCCAGGCATCCACTTTGACAGCGTGGTGGACTTTTGCGCTTACTCTCCTGGGGATATCCAGAGCGTATTTTCCGCCCTTTCAGGGAAATTTGATCACTATATCTATCTGAGTAGCTGTAGCGTCTACGCTCCTTCTGAAAAACCCCACAGTGAAATCTCGTCCTTTCGAGAAAGCGATTCCCTAGATCCAGCAGAGCAGTATGCCTACCATAAGCTCGTCCTCGAGGGAGAGCTCAAAGGCCTCTGCGCACAACAGGAAATCCCCTACACCATCTTGCGTCCTTCCTTTGTCTATGGGCCGTATAACTATGCACCGCGGGAGAGCTACTATGTACAACTCATCTGCCAGGGCGGCATCATCCCCGTCCCACAAGATGCATCGGCTAAGTGGCAGTTTGTATATGTGAAAGATGTGGCACAGGGCATCTTGGCCTGCCTGAAAAGTCCCAATTGCCACAATCAGGACTACATTCTGTCCGCTCCCGAGGTCTTTACCTATTCCAAATTCATGGAGGTTTTGGAGGAAACCAGCAGTCAGCCTTTGTTAAAAGACTATGTCCCTCTCTCTCAGGTCTATCAGCAGAACATCCCCCTCCCTTTTCCTCTGGAGCAAAACGAACTCTATGAGGGGAGCAAAATCTCCCGCCAGTTAGGGCTTTGCTATACGCCTTTTCAGGAAGGTTTTGCCAAGACCTATGACGCCTTTTACAAGGTGTTTACAAAATAAACTCAACTGCCTATTCCCTCGCCTTGCCCTAATTGAATCGTTTATCATGAGGGCTGTACATCCCCTTTTTGTATCCACTTCTCTAAAATGATACACATCTGTATAGGATTTCCTGAATGCGTTTCTCCGAAATTTCCCCTATGGGCACAATAGGCTTTAGCTCTTTATCATAACTTCCAATTGGCTTTTCAAACCACATCACATGATGCCATTTCCCGCATTTATATCCGGTATTGTGGTATGTGCCAAGGGGGGTAAACCCCAAAGAACGATGCAGACCCTCACTTTTTGAATTGGGCAGCGTAACACCGCCATATACTGTTCGGACCCCTTGTAACTTCAATATGTCTATGAGCGCGCTATACAATCTTTTGCCCCAGCCCTTAGATGTAAAACTTTCATCTAAATAGACGGAAAGCTCGGCATTCCACTGATAGGCTTTTCGCTCCATCTGCCGGTGGGCATAGGCGTATCCTATGACTTGCCCATTTTCTTCTCCCACCAAATAAGGGTAACTTAACAAAATATCTCGTATACGCTGGGCAAACTCCTTTTGGCAGGGTAAATCGCATTCAAAAGTAATAGGTGTATGGATGTACTGCCCATAGATATTGCGCAACATACTGCTGTCCTTTGGCGTTGCCAGCCGAATCCTTTTCAGGTTGTTCTGCAAATTCTTCTCCTCTTTCTTTTATCTCTTTTCTTTTATTAATAATATACCCCTTTTCCCGTCTTTTCCACTTCTTGGGTATTTAATTGGCTTACTAATCTATACCATTATTTCTCATGAATGCTTTTGCAGTTTTCCAATTACATTTTGTTTTTGCTATATTGTGGGCATTCGTCCCGTCGTGTATGTCTGGCAGGGAATCACCTGGTTTTACCCAATCTCCCCACATTTCAAAAATCCATCAAAACAGTTTGCGCAATAGAAACATCCCCAAATGGTAGCTTCTCTTGGCAACTACAGTTATATGATATCTGCCTTACTACTTCTTTTTAAAGCCAAATCATGATGGTAAACAAAAAAGAACACTCTATCTGTGTTCTCTTTCCAAATCTAGCAGCCACTTTTTTATTCTCACTCCATAGCTGCCGTATCCTCCCAGGGTGCCGTCTCCGTGAATCACCCGATGGCAGGGGATCATTAAAAACAGTCTACTATTTCGGTTGGCTGTACCTACCGCCCGAGCTGCCCCGGGCCTCCCCACCTGAATGGCAATATCCTTATAGCTGCGGGTCTGCCCATAGGGAATGGTTTTTATCGCCTCCCAGACGTCTTTTTGAAAATCCGTTCCATGCAGCAACACGGGAAAATCAAAGGCCTTTCGATCGCCCGCTAGATACTCACTTACCTGCTCAAAAGCTACCCGCAACAGTGGCGTTTCTTCCACTCGCCCCTGCCCTGTTATCTCAAATTCATTGAGGCAGATGTCTGTGAGCAAACCATCTTGTTCCGCAAAGAACATCTCCCCTAAGAGTGTCTCATAGCAAAATACTCGTTTCATCCGCTATCTCCATCGCCCTATTGAAAGGCCCACTGTCCCATTTGCCAGAACCTAAGTGCCTCGTAGAGTCCTTCTTAACTTCCTCTCAAACTACCAACCCTTAGCTCCTAACCCTCTCACATGTCCCATCTCATAATTATTTTGTCAAAGGTAGATTTGATTGTTCAAGAGTATCTTAGCGTACTCCACTGCACCTTTTTCTCTCATGTACTCTTGGTTTTCTCAAGGCACAGACAGAACTTCTCTTACAACGCTAGTCGTCGAAGTCCTCCAATTCTTGCTAAAGAATTTCATGTAATGTGGCTCCGATGCCTTGTTTCAGTCAAAAGCCCATCCTTCTGTCCCTATTTTCAGTTCTTCTTACTGCTCTGGCTGGGCGGTTTTCCTATCCTTTTCTATCTCTTCTCCATCATAATGAGCCATAAAGTCCTTATAGAACTTCACTCCATAGGCAAGTGCATCCATGCTTACGTTTTCATCGATGCCATGAACACTCGCCAACTGTTGTGCATTGAGGCGAATGGGCGAAAACCGAATAGTACAGTCTGTAATATCCTTAAAGTGTCTGGAGTCCGTGCAACCTGTCATGATGTATTTGGCCACATGCACTCCCTCAAAATTTCTCTCGATGCACTGTTGAATGTACTGAAATCCTCTAGTTTTAGTATCTACCACAGGAGAACAATCCTGACTATAGAGCACTTCCATTTCCACGTCGTATTTCTCTGCCACTTTTTTTATTTTAGCGAGAGATTTTTCTCTATTTTGGTGTCGGATAAAGCGCAAGTTTGCCACCACGCTGGCCTCTTCTGGGAGCACATTGGGCGCTCCACTTCCCCTTGCCATGGTAAAGGCACAGGTAGTGGCTATCATAGCCGCCGCCTGGTTGCTCAGCTTGGGCAATAGACCTTTGAGCAGCCGTTTAAACAGCCAAAGGTTGGCAAAGATCAGCCGATATCCAAAGGACATATGTACCCGGAGAGATTTGAACATCTGCACCATCTCTTTGGAGATCTTGCGTTTAAACATCTTTTTCTTTTCCATGTGGTTTATGAGCTTAGCCAACCTAGCAATGGGAGTATTCTTCCCTGGCGTACTGGCATGTCCCCCATTGGATCGAGCAGTGAAGCGCACGTCTGCATATCCCTTTTCCATGATGCCCACCATGGCGCATGCGCCCTTTACTCCTGGCATGGGTTTTTCCACAATTGCGCCGCCTTCATCCAACACCAGTTCGGGGTAGATCCCCTCTTGCTTAAAGTACTCCACAATTTTAGGCGCACCATCTCCCATGGTCTCCTCGTTGTCCGAAGACACAAAGTAGATGTCCCGCTGTGGCATAAATCCCGCCTCCAACAGTTCGGTAGCCGCCTGTAAAAATGCGCACAGAGAGCTTTTGGTATCCACCGTACCCCGGCCCCAGATGACCCCATCGACAATTTCTCCACTAAACGGCTCATATGTCCAATCTCCAGTGGCCTCTACCACATCCATATGAGACATAAGTACCAAAGGCTTTAGGGAGGGATTTTTTCCCTGCCAGTGGATCAACATGGCTTTGTCAAAGTCATAGGCTGCACATTTTTCAAAGAGCAGAGGGAAGAGCTCTTGCAAGCGCATTTGAAACGCCTCAAATTTCTTGGTCTGGGGCCGATCCCTATGGGAGACGGTATCGCACTTTACCATTTCGCTCAATAGCTCCGCGTATTTGTATTTTTCAAATTCTGTTGGTGGCTGTGTTTTTTGCACATTTTTGGGCTTCTTTGCAAATGTAAGCAGGGCAATGATTACTGCACTGAGTAGCAGCACTGCCAAAATTACCAGTATAACCACCAAAATGTCAATCACATCTATGGTGAGCATCATATTTCCAATGTTAAATGTCATTTACTGTCACATCCAATTCTTCTTATAGAGTATTCTAGCCGCTCCGATAGAAATCAGAGCAGATACCGGCACCAAAATAGCCACTTGATCCGCAATTGCCGGTACGATCAAGCAGGCCGCCACCATGATAACAAAGGGCGTAAGGGCCAACTTCGGCGCCTTGGAAAAATACTGGTACCCTAGAGCACCAAATAACGCGGGCACTACCATATCAAAGGCCGGCTGAAGCACGGGCGATTCCAGGACAGGGGTCAACGGCACAATAAGCGCCACTCCCACTGCCAGCACAACGCAAGTGACAATAGAGGATACCGCTACGGAGATCGTAGAGATGATCTCGTTTTCCTCTGTGCCAAAGTCCGTCTGCGCAAGCTCTCTGGCATTCATACAACAGGGTATTTTGAGGTTGGATAGATTTCCCGTAACAAACGCCAAATAAGTAGCTCCTGTCCCCATCATGGGTGCATAAGTGATCACTTCCACAATGCTGGAGGGCAAGTATATCAGACAAATACTCAAACTTCCTGTGAGCAATCCTTTCATATTCGGCGGCGAATTAAAATAGAGCATAATGAGAAACGGAACAGCTAAAATAATCAACAGTGCGCCTATTGTCCATAGCCTTCCATAAAGATGAATACTGTCTTGGTAGCTTCTCTGTTTTTTCATCAACGCACCCTCCTATCCTATCAAAATCGCCGATGCCATTCCTATGAGCATACTGAATGAAAGGGCAAAACTTTCCAGCCACTTCGCGCTGGTCTTTTTAGTGATCCACGTAAACAAAGCCATAGACAGTGCAGACACTATGATCACAATGATACCCGTTACAGATCCTTTCGCCAAATCTCCAAAACTGCTGGCAATGTAGGCGCATACCATGCCGATAAACATAGCATTGAACATGATCTGTCCCCATTTATTATCCTTTTGCGAGACCCCCGTCAGCTTGTTTTGATATTTTTTCAGGCCGAAAATACAAAAGAGCCCACCCCAAATGATACCTATGGTCATTACAAATGCTATGGTGACAAATGCACTGTCTGTCATACTGGCAGCGGATAGAGACGTTAAGCCAGCTGCCTTTCCCGCCACATCTGCTGCCATCAGCTCGTAGTGCAGCGCCCCAATTACTGAGAGCCGAATCCACGGCAGGGGCACACCTAACGAGCCCGACATGGCAATGACACCAAGTAAAATCCCAATCGAGGGGATTATGGTGAAAATAGCGCTGGAGGTAGCCGCCCGTCTGAGTTTTGATGGATCCATTCCAATTTTAATGCCCCTTCGATAGGCGCGAATGAGAAATACAAATGATTGCACAATAATAAATAGCACGACAGCTGCGCCAATTAGGTACATAAAAGGAGAGTTGGCTTTCTGCAAAAAGTCGTTCATACATGCCTCCTTCAATATTGCGATCACCTAATGAAGTATTTTCCAATATAACAAGTTTTTCGTCAAAATCCCACAGATAAAATAAGTATACTGTATCTATGACGATTTCGCAACAATTCATTTACAATTATGTTTTATTTGCGATCTATTTCATATTTCTCTATATTTTGGAGATACTAACCAAAACAGCATGGGAGGTTTGTGTATGAAACAAAATCAATCGATATTTGGCAAGGAGCATCAAGATATGCCCATTGGCTTTGGCATGGCGTTGAGTGAAAATTTAAACGCACTAGAGTATTTTAGCTCTCTAAATGATCAAGCACAGAAGGACATCATTAGCTATATACGGGGTGCCAATTCTGGCCCGGATGCAAAACAGCGGAGTGCAGTCAATATGTTGGAAAACGGTCAATCCAGTATTGAGAGCTTTATCTAACAGTTGAGCTATGAAAAATGCACAATATAAAACCCGCTGGTTAGCGGGTTTTAGTCTCTTTTTCTTCGCATTCTTGTCTTTTGTCCTAGCCGTTTTCCTATCAGCGCACTCATTTGGAGATCAGGCTTTCTTGAATTTGATCTAGATTCTCCACGGCATATGTATAGTAACCCTGTTTGATCTCCTCTATATTGTGAAATCCCAAACCATAAGCTACACCGATAAAGTCCATATTCACCTGTTGGGCTCCCTGGGCATCGTAGATACTATCTCCAACTAACACGCTTTTTTCCTTCTCCACCTTCAGGTCCTCTAGACCCCTCTCCAGCAAGCTGGCTTTGGTATCTTTTTCCCTAGCGTCTGGTCCATAGACGCCATCCATATATTGCAGCAAATGAAAGTCGTTCAGCATCTCTTCGGTAGTCACCTGCTGTTTGAGTGTTGCCACTGCGATTTTTTTGCCCTGCTCCTTTAGCAGTTTGAGCAGAGGTATGATTCCCGGGTACAGTTGACACTCATGAATGCCAACCTCGCTATAATACTTC
This sequence comes from uncultured Eubacteriales bacterium, assembly GCA_905193725.1. GTDB lineage: Bacteria > Bacillota > Clostridia > Christensenellales > Christensenellaceae > CAJJPW01. The sequence continues at coordinate 4,226 of CAJJPW010000054.1, read as the reverse complement.
CGATATAGCGCTACAGCCTGCTCTAGTAGGTGCTCCGGCACTCCATAGCCCTTGGAAAATCCCTCTTTCAGTGGCCCGCCGATGACTCCCTCAAACCGCTCTGGGCCGCCCATGGACATACCCAGTTCTTGTGCCGCCAAATCAAAACAGTGGTGCACTCCCTTAGAGGTATCCACCAGCGTGCCGTCAAAGTCGAAAAAATACAGCTCATACTGCCTCATGGCTATCCCTCAAAGTTCAGCAAAACGTGCAGTTCTTGTGGGGTAACTTCAAAGTCAAAGCTCCGCGCATTTTCCTCCGTCCATCGCAATTGGTGCTTTGTCTCCTCTTCGCCAGAGCAGTACAGCATAAAGGGCGCCGCTTCTGCCCCGTGGGAGCCGTCGTCCGAGAAGGTAAAATGGTCAGACACCACAACTATGTGATAAGGGCCATATAGTTCATCCAAAAATGGCTCAAAAAAGTACTGGTCGATCTGGGCTACTGCCTCTGCCTTTTCCACCGGCTTTAATTCGTGGGAGAGATCGTCTGGCTTTTGAATATGCACATACGCCTCATCATATTTTTCGTTAATGGCCTTCGCAGCCCTTTTCGCTTTTTCCGTTAAAAATTCTGAAAATGGCACAGATTCGTCTAAGGTAATGGTATCTATCCCCGCGATCTTTGTAATGCCGCACATGAGAATGGTCTCAGCTAACACGATTTTATTCGTCCCAGGGTTTTGAATGGTGGGGGCAATCGAATCTCCCCAAAACCAGATGCCATTTGCCTTGGTGCCATTGTCTTTCAATACCTCATAGGCTTTTTTCAGGTAATCGGTAAACATCTGCCCCAACTCGCCTTTCGGTAAGTTCTCACAAATGGGCTTGCCGATGATGTCGTGGGCAGGCATAAAGGCCACCTTCCCATAGTAGTCCTTCTTGCCGTGAATGGCCAATATGTTGCGGAAAGAGCCAGTGTTGATCAGCTCAAAAGGCTGATCAAATAGCTTTTCATTGAGTAGGTCTGTCAATTTTTGCGACTGTTCTGTAGGGATGTCATCCGCACTATAACTCTTTATATGGGAATTTTCAAAATCTCTTCCCTCAAACGTCACAAAATTGCAGCGAATATACATGCTATCTGCATCGGTTTGCAAACCTACGCCCGCTCCCTCGATGACAGCCCTTCCATTATAACAGGCCGCTGGGTTAAATCCCAATAAGTTCAGATTTGCTACCGCACTTCCCACTTCCATTCCCTTAGGGATGGTTTTTACGCATCCCATGAGAGAATGCTTTGCTATATGATCTAAATTAGGAGTCTTGGCGTATTCCAGTGGTGTTTTGCCGTCCAGTGCCAGTTGAGGGCGGTCTGCTACGCCATCTAATACTACAATTATCTTCTTCATGTTATGCCTCCTTTAAGTCTCAAACTCATGCAACTTTCAGTGGATCTCACTATGTTTATTGTACCAATTTGCTGTCTAACACGCAAGTTTTCTTGCCAGATACTGGATCAGATCATACCAAAGAGCGTCGTCTTTGGTCAAAGGAAGAGCGGTTTTTTCATTGAAGAGTGATTGTATCTAAGAACTTACTGGCCAATTGATATACTTGCCGAACTCTTTGTGACGATACATCCCAAGTTGCAAGCTCCTGTGCCACTAGATCAGGATGTTTTTTGCTGATATCCCTTAGGGCATTGCTCACTGATTTTCGCACGTACTCGCTTTCATCCTCTCTGCGGCCAGAGAGTAGCGCCACAGCTATTTTTGGATTTTCTCTAAAATAAGGCCTGCTGGTCCAGACTCTAAGCCCCTCTGAAGCTGCCCTGCGAACGTTGGCACAATCGCTTGCCAGCCATTGTTCAATCAGGGGCAGCGCTGCCTCGTACCCAATGATCTTGCAGTGATTGTCAAATGCCATAGCAAGAATTTCCTGTACTTTCCAGTTCTCATGTTTGCTCACCTTGTCCTGGAGAAAGTCCAGGGCCTCTGCATACTCATGGGCACAGTAGCCCAGTAGAAATATCCCTACCTCTTGTATTTGGAAATTCTCCGACTGATAGAGAAGCAATCCCATCTCGTAGCACTCCTTTAGAGAGTGTATTTGATAAAAACGGTTCGCCTCGTTTTTCACTAATTTCAAACTATCCTTTTTGGGTAGTATCTCTTCTAGATACCTCATATAATGGTTCATTCTCGCACCTTATCCTATTTATTTCCAGTAAAATGCAACACAAAAAAGGCCTTTCCCAAGGCCCTTTTTGTATATTTTATTGAATGAATAAGCGTCGCGCTTATTTGGGGAGCAATAGTATCGTTATTATGGTTCCCAATACTTCTCAGTTTATGCATCGGCCTAATCATGATGTAACAGCTTTTTGGCAAAGTTGATCAGATCGTCGCTAACACCTTCATATAGGGTAATTTCTTTAATTTGGGGAAACTTCTTCAAAAGGCTTGCCTTTACAATGTCATCAAATGTGTCGCTGCTGGACATACATCCTGCACACGCCCCCACAAACTTCACCACCAGCTTGCCATCTTGCCATTCCAAAACCTGGAGATCCCCACCATGAGATTGTAAGGATGGTGTAATTTCACATTTAATATACTCTTCAATTTGCTTTTGTGTCAACATGTTTTTCACTCTTTTGCCATTTTTAACTATAGCATATCACTTTTGACTCGGTAATGCAAATCCCAAATACCTATTTTATTTCGTCGATTTTTACAAAAATATGGGGATGAGAGGCTTGATTAGATACACGCTCTCTGGTCCAAGCCCCCATCCACTTTATTGGAAGTAGCGATTTACAGCTCGTTTCCTGGATCAATTAGGTATTTTAACCCATTGCCAGCTTTGGAGGCCTCAAAGGCCTGTTGCCACTCTTCTATAGGATAGATGTCAGACACCACGCACTCTGTATTCACTTTGCCCGTCTCCACCAGCTCAATGGCCTTATTCCACCAGCGAGGTTTGGTAGCAAAGGTTCCTTTTACCGTCAGTTCCTTGAGTGTCATCTTGTTCATGTCGATACTGCTTTCCGCACCAGTAAGACCCACCTGCACGTATCTGCCGCCCTTTCTAATCAGATCTAAATCCGTCCGAATGGCTGGCGTCGCTCCAGAGCATTCAAAGACCACATCTACGCCGTTTCTCACCGTTCTACTCAAAATTTTCTGCTTCATATCTGGTTCTTCTACGTAGAACAACTCATCCGCACCCAGTTCTTTAGCCATTTCCATACGAGATTCATCCTGCTTGGTGCCTGTCATGATGACATAAGCGCCCCATGCCTTCACCACCTGCAAAGTCAACAGGCCCATGGGCCCTGGGCCGGAGATCAACACAATATCCTGTGGCAGAACTTTTGCCATCTCATAAACCGCTTGTACACAGCAAGTAAGGGGTTCCATCAGTGCAGCACCTTTATAAGATACACTCTCTTTGAGTGGATGCAGCAATTTGCTGGGTACGCAGACGTATTCTGCAAACCCGCCATTTACTAGACTGCCAATGGAAAGCCTATGTGGGCACAAATTGGGTTTCCCAATCTTGCAAAATTCGCATTCACCGCAGGTATAGTAGTACGTCTCTGTCACTACTCTGTCGCCAGTCTTAAAATCTTTCACATCATCTGCGCATTTGTCCACCGCTCCGCAGACTTCGTGTCCGATAATCACAGGAGGATTTGTGTTATAGCCATCATCGTAGTAAATATGCAAATCCGTACCACATACCCCAGCATATGCCACCTTAATGCGCACTTCGCCCTGTTTTGGCTCGGGAATTGGCATATCTTGTAATCGAACTTTTTTGATACCTTTTTCGTATTTTACAACTGCTCTCATTTATTTTCTCTCCTCGATTTAAAAGTTTAAAATTAGTATATGTATATGTATTGCAATCACTTCTCATACCCAACAATGTGCTAGCTGCATTGTCAGATAGAAGCGTTCTCATACGTGTATGTACTGGCTGCCCTGGCCTGCATTTTACAAGGCTGTCATTTAAGCGGCCATGCCGCAAATCAGGCAATATTATGCTCTTTTCTCAGTTTGGAAACTTCTTTTAAAGCTATATTTTAAAATTTCTTTTTTTCCATAAGCTGCATTAATAAATCTTCAGAAGCTTTATATAAAAAAGAGGAAGCAATCCATTCTTTAAGTTCTGCCAATTCTTTTAAAGAAGCTGCTCTTATAATTTTTGGAGCAAATCTATTATATTCTTTTTTCACTAGAA
>CAJJPW010000053.1 GCA_905193725.1 uncultured Eubacteriales bacterium | reverse complement strand
GCTAGCCGTTTTTTTCTCGCTCGCCGCTCTTTTAGCTTAGAAAATATTCCCATATAAAACCTCGACTATCTATTTTTCCTCTCCTGTCATCGGTTATTGATCGATTTTAATAGAAAGTAGGCATACGCTCATGGCGCTAGCTCCTTCTTTTCTGCCCTCAAATCCCAAGTGCTCTGTAGTGGTTGCCTTGATGTTGACCCGCCCGCCGGGGATCTCCAGGGCATTTGCAATGTTATCTCTCATGGCCATTTTGTATGGGCCTATTTTGGGGGCCTGCATGATTAGGGTGGCATCGATGTTCACGATCTCCCCTTTTTCTCTCACAGCTTCTCCCACACGTCTGAGCAAAATCAAGCTGTCAATATCCTTGTATGCCTGGTCAGTATCGGGGAACAACTCCCCAATATCCCCATAACCCGCGGCACCCAGAAGTCCATCCATAATGCTGTGCACCAACACATCCGCATCCGAATGTCCATCTAAGCCCACTTCACTGGGGATTTCCACGCCACCCAGCACTAGTCTTCTGCCCTCCACAAAGGCATGGACGTCATATCCCTGGCCTACCCGATATTCTCTCTTTTCTATCAAAGAATCCTCTCCTGTTCTCATGTCCTCTATGGTGGTAATTTTGACATTATCCCGTCCGCCATCCACCCATACCGGCTGCACTCCTAGCCGTTCCACTAGCGCAGCGTCGTCAGTTGCCAAAATGTGCTGCTCCAGCGCCATTTGATACGCCCTTTTGAGCAGCGTTGCCTCAAACACCTGTGGGGTCTGGATCTGAACAATCTGATTTCGGTCCAACGTCTGTACGATTCTGCCCGCCTCTACTCGTTTCAGAGTATCTACCGCTTTAGTGCCTGCCACACCGCTGCCGTACTTCCAAGCGCTTTTGACGCATTCTTGTATTACACGGGACCGCACAAAACACCGCGCACCGTCGTGTACTGCAATGATAGTATATTGATCTGGAATCTCATTCAACGCGTGAAATACCGAATCCTGCCGCTCTTTACCTCCCTCTACCAAGGTATAAGGGATCTCATTCAAAGACTTTTTGGCAATTCGCTCCACCTGCTCCCGCTCCCCGCGCCGATATACGATATAGCACCGGGAAAAAAGTTCACTTGCAGCAAAAGCTTCCAGAGTGCGCTCCAGCACAAGCTTATTCCCTATCGGTAAAAACATCTTATTGCAAGCTGCACCCATGCGGCTACCGCTTCCTGCCGCTAAAATCACAGCACAGCATTTTTGTCCTGCAGCGATCAGCTGTTCATATAAGCTCTTCTGTTCCATGCTCCACGCTTTCCTCTCGTTGTAGACAGCTTATTGCAAAGTACTTCTCCAGGGTCCCCTTCCATAAACATCTGCTCATTCATTTCTTTTCCAGCCGGGGCCTCTACTCATTCTAACTGCATTAGAGTCCAGCAACACGGCCTAATATTTCTATAGAGATTTTTGCCAGACGTTTTATCCTATTTTGAAAGTAGTCTATCGCTCTCGTATTAAACCTCAGCGCTCTGAGTCTCGTGGCTCACTACCTGATAGAGTGTCTCTGCCTCTTCCTTTCTCACCGTCTCTTTGAGCTGCTGTACCTTTACTGTCAACTTGGATTTTCCAAACTCCAAGCAAATTTCATCTCCAATTTTAAGTTGATAGCCTGCCTTTGCCTCTTTTCCATTGACAAAGATACGCCCAGCCCCACAGGCAGAGGAGGCAACCGTCCGCCGTTTAATTAGCCTGGATACTTTTAAAAACTTGTCCAATCTCATCTCGTATCACCTGCATCTTTCCAGCCATTTTATTTGTGTGCACATCTGATTTTCACTGTGTGTTCTCGCAAAGGTATATTTTATATTATCCCTATTATACATGAATTCCTCTGTTTTGGCAAAATATACGTGCTTTATCCACCATAAATCGCAAAAATTTCGGGTAAATAACAGAGGGTTGCTCCACTTTGAAGGCATTTTTCGCTCCACCTCATTTTTTTGTGTTTTCGCTCGTTTCCAGGGCAATAATAGGGGGATTTGTTTTTTTCCATAAAAAAAGAACCTTGGCCATTTTACCTCCAAGGCTCTCTCTAATTTGCTATTTTAATGCATCTTTGAAAGCTTTGCCAGCTTTGAAAGCAGGTACGATAGAAGCAGGAATGTCGATAGGCTCTTTTGTGAGAGGGTTGATGCCCTTTCTAGCAGCTCTTTCTCTCGCTTCAAAAGTACCAAAGCCAACGATCTGAACTTTATCATCTGCTTTCAGTGCCTCTGTGATTGCTTCGGAAAAAGCAACTAACGCCTTTTCTGCATCTTTCTTGGATAAACCTGATTTTTCAGCCATTGCAGCTATTAATTCTGTCTTATTCAATTGAGTAACCTCCTTATGGTTTATAAAGTATTTAAACCTAGATGTAATATTCTACTTTTATTGTGAAAGTCCTGCAAACACCTGGAATTTTCATTTAGTTTTTATACGTCTTTTTCCTTCTGCTTGGCAAGCTCCCAAAAGCGGTCCATCTCATCTAACTTTAAATTACTAAAAACTTTTCCTTCCTCTTGTGCCAGCTGTTCCATTGTCTCAAAGCGACGGACAAACTTATCACATGCCCTCGTAAGGGCCATTTCCCCATCCACTTTCACCAGACGCAAAAGGTTAACTGCCGCAAACAGCAGATCCCCCGCTTCCTCTTCTATGGCCAGCTGACGGCTGTTGATGATCTCATCGCGCAGCTCTTCTAACTCTTCTATTACTTTATCATAAGCGCCTTGATAATCCGGCCAGTCAAACCCAACAGCTCCTGCCTTTTTCTGCAACTTGCCCGCTCGCATGAGAGCACTCATGGATTTGGGTATATCTCGCAGCGATTCCGCAACGCTCTTTTGTCCCTTTTCTTTTTTCTTGATCTCCTCCCAAGAGGCGATAACCCCCTTGGCAGTGTCTATTTTCTTATCGCCAAATATATGCACATGCCGATCAATCATTTTCCGGCAAATGTTGGTGACCACATCCTGGTGAGTGAACTCCGAATACTCCTGACCGATCTGTCCGTGAAAAACTACCTGAAGAAGCACATCCCCCAGCTCATCTGCTAACTCAAACATGTCCTCTTTGTCGATGGCATCAAATACCTCATATGCCTCTTCCAGCAAATAGCGTTTGAGCGTCTGATGGGTTTGCTCTGCATCCCAGGGGCATCCCCCTTTCCCTCGGAGGATTTCCATGATATACACCAAATCTTCAAACACAAATCCCTGTTTGTGGGTGATCTCCTCCGGTGGGACTACAATGCAAGTATCGTAGGCAAACCAGCCCTTTAATTGATCTAGCTCCTCCACTGTCGTCCAGAGCTCTTCTCCGTGGCGATACACCAATACCTGATGATCTTCTGATACATAGTCTAAAAGCTTGAGCTTGATATCAGATGCCTTCCACAGCGTGTCCACCTCAGTGATGAGATATGTGGTATTTCCTAAGGTAGAATAACTGGTGAAATCTCCTCCGCTCACCACTATCGCTCCTAAATCATCCTTACAGGGCCACCGTTTTTTTGTGCTGTGGCCGCTCCAGAGCGCTCTACTCTCGTGTCCTACTCCAGGGATGACCTGAAGGTCAATTCCCCTCTGAGATGCCTGCTCTGCCAGTATACAAGCACATTTATTCTGCCAAATAGTACCCAATACCCCGAAGCAGGTATCCTCTTCTGGTTTCTCCAAAAGATAGGCAACTGCCTGGTCAATAAACTGGTCAAAGTTTGCACAGCTGTCATACAGAAAATCCAACGTCTCATACTCAATTTTCTGCTTTTTCAGTTCTTCTGCTACGGGAACCTGATCTGTCTGCAAGATGCACCGGCTGCACTTCTTCAGTGTCTCTAATCCCCCCAGCGTCAGGGTCTGCCTTGTTCCATCTCCCAGTCCAACAATTAACAGCAATGCTTGTACCTCCCAATATATCAAATAATCCCCTAGGAATCAAGGATTTGTTTTCACGAATTGATTCCTTGTATTTCCATTATAACCGTTATCCACCTATTTTTACAAAAAATCAGCTTTTTCGCCACGTAATACGTGATAAAATGCAACCTTGTACATAAAATCTCGGCAATGCCACATTCTCTACCTCATATCGCCCTATTTCACTTTTATCAAATCAAATGTTCATTATTTCCAGATGTGCAGTTTGAGCATCAGCGGCTCCAATCTTCTGCCCCCTGGCAGAAGTGCTGCGTCTTCCCTCTTGATGGTCCGCAAAAGCAAGATGCAGATCGCATATACAATGACACCTGCTACAATCGCCACTAATGTGGAAATGGTGTTGGATTCGATTGCTCCATAGGCAAACTGATACACAAAGTGCACTACCACCGTCATGATTGCAGTAGCTAAAATCGGTTTGATGATGTTATCCAGTAGCTTAATTGGGCATTTGGTATATCGCAACATACAGATCAAATCTAGAATTGCCGCTATGCCATAGCAGGCCAATGTACCGTAGGCTGCTCCCATAATATTCACTTCTGGCATGCGGATCATCACAATGCTCACCACTACCTTTACTACTGCACCAATTAGCAGGTTGATCACAGGAACCATAGGTTTACCCATTCCCTGCAAAATCCCCGTCATAGTCTGCAAAAGGGTGAGGAAAATTACGGCGATGGATAAAACCTCTAACAGATGCGTCGCCAGCTCCATCTCTGTGGGTGTGAGCGCCGTGTACAGCAGCTGTAAAATCGGCCCTGCCAGGATGAAGAACCCCATAGAGGCAGGCAATCCCACCATGAGCGCCAACTTCAGCCCAAAGCTAGATCTCTGTTTTATTTGCCTTGCGTTCTTTGCCGCCTTGCTCTCCGCAATCGCAGGCACTAGACTCATAGCCAGCGCCAGCGAAAGCACTGCCGGCATGTTGATGAGAGGATTCACGTTGCCCGTCAATACTCCAAACATGGAAGCTGCCTCTTGTTCAGCGAATCCACTGGATTGCAGCGAGTTCATCACCACTGCCGAGTCAATGGCGCTCACCAACGGCATAATACACGCTCCAATGGTAATGGGGATGGCAATGACAAATAGCTTTTTGGCCGTACTTTTGAAATCCCGCTTCAAACCCATTTTAGGGGCTCTGCTGATATTGCGCAATATGGTGCTCTTGTTCTTGTTGTACATAATAATCACAACAATTAGAGCCAGCACTTCACTTACCGTAACGCCAATCAGTGCACCAGCAGCACCGTACTGTGGCCCCCTTTGCCCCATTAGACTAGCCAGAGAAAGGCCAACAGCTAGTTTCCCCACCTGCTCTACAATTTGCGTGAGAGCTGTAGGCGTCATCATCTGGAGACCTTGGAAATACCCCCGGTAGGCAGACAGAATGGACACAAAAAATAGTGCCGGTGCAATTGCCATAAACGAATACATGGAAGAATCCAGCCCGATGAGCTTAGAAACCAATGGGCTCGCCGCAAATAGCAACACCGAAGTGATTACCCCTACAATGAGCAGTACTTTATAAGCCACTTGGAATGTGAAATGTGCCCCCCTATAATCCCCTTTGGTAACTCTCTCAGATACCATTTTGGAGATGGCAGTGGGTAGACCAGCTGATGAGATCACCAGCAAAAAGGCATAAAGGGGATATGCCGCCTGATAGTTGGCCATACCCTGTGTGCCAATGGCATTCGAAAGGGGAATGCGAAATACCGCACCGATAACTTTGCAGATTAATCCTGCAATCCCTAAAATAGCTGCGCCTTTGACAAAGTTTTTTTGTTTCGCAGTCATAGAATCTCCTAACTCACTATCTATTGTTATTGCCAACTTTATCCGCTATGAATCCCATGTGCATAGCAGAATTTTGGTAATTCTCTAACTATTCAGCCAAATCTTCCATTTGCTGTTCCCTACACATTATACCCATTTTATGCGAGATTGCAAACGAGTATTCTCCTGGGCTAAATATTTTCGCGCCATTTCCAGCCGTATTCTTGGATTTTTACCATTCATATGCTAAGCCAGATACGTCCAATGAAATTATAGTACTTTTTTCCTTTTTTCGTGGCATTCTCTATTGAAATTCACAAAAAATTTACAACGGTTATGGGGTTTTCACGCAAAAAAAAAGCTCCCATACAGTATGGGAGCTTCCCTATATGTTTTCATTCAAATTTAGAGTTCTGCCTCTTCCATTTCTTCTTCCGGCATTTCCTCATATTTTTGTAAGATAATAGCTTGAATTGCCTCCCGCGTCTCAGAGTTAATGGGATGGGCGATATCTTTGTATTCGCCATTGGGAGTCTTTCTGCTGGGCATTGCGATAAATAGCCCGCTCTGCCCTTCGATGATTTTCATGTCATGCACAACGAACATGTCGTCAAAAGTCACCGACACAATTGCCTTCATCTTTCCAGTAGAAGTAATTTTTCTAATTCGTACGTCTGTAATATTCATTTTATCCTCCACCACATGAAATGATACTTAAGAAGTTAGTATAAATATTCTACATAATTTAAAAAAACCCTTTTTTTTACAAGCTTTTTTTGGCAAAACTGCCTCTCTACATGTAAACTGATGTTTGGCTGACATCGGTTTGGAAGGCGAACGAATCCCTAAACGCTGGGCAAATGAGGCTCATTTGTATTGTATTTTATAAGTCCCTACCTTCTCCCAGAAGCTTCCATATGCCATTTTCTTAAAGTGTAAATATTCCAATCCTCATTCTGTAGCAGCTTTCACCACAGTATATCATGGGTTTTATTTGATGCTCCTCTATGGTAAGGCATCATTGTTGCCATGTGTGTAACGGTACTATGTTTTATGCCTTCGCCGTTATTTTATGGACTGTGTTGGTGATATTTCCACTATATTTTTCTCTGTATCCACCATCTCCAGCGTCAACAGGGACTTAAGCCCAGCTATTCTTCTGGTTTGCGCATGTTGTGCTGTGGCGATTGCCACGCCGCATCCCACTACCGAGACGGAAAACTCCCGCATCATGTCGCAAATCGCCCGAAGGGTACCGCCTCCGTAAAATCATCCAAGACCAAAACCCGCTGGCCTTCTTTCACCGCTCTTTTGGCTAGAGACATGGTTTGCATCCTCTGAGAAGAACCGGATACATAGTTCATCGTGATGACAGATCCTTCCGTCAGCTTGTTTCCCCGTCTGGCAATCACCATATTCTTATTCAAAATTCTGGCCACGCCAGCTGCAAAGGGAACCCCCTTGGTCTCCACCGTCACAATTAAGTCAATGCGCTCATGTAAATACCATTCCGCCACGATTTTTGCCATTGCCTCCATATAGTCCGGATTAGAGAACACATCCACCGTATACAAAAATCCCCCTGGCAAGATTCTAGAGGGGTCTTTTAAATCCTCACATATCTGGGTAAAAAAAGCCTCTTTTGCGGCAGCTCCTAGACGGGGAATGTAGCGAATACCCCCGTTGGTGCCCACAAAGGTCTCAATCTCCCCTAATTCGAACTTTTCATAGGTGTCCCTTAAAATATTGATGTCTTCACTAAGAGAGGACTTTGCCGCGCCCAACACGGATACAAAGTGGGCCAGTGGGTATAACTTTGTGGGGTTAGAGGTCAGCACAGAGCTGATGTAAGCAAGCCGCTCTTTTCTCGATACTCGATCCATAATTGTTTACTCCAGTACGAATGATATTTATCTTATAGTCATTATAATTCGTTTTTCTCCATTTTTCCATGGGTTTTGCAATAAATTTTTTTATTCTGTTGATATTTAGGTGCTTTCCCTAGTATAATAGACTGTGAAAATTATGGATGGAGATTTTATATGAAAGTTAAATTGGATGACTATAGAGATAAAACCATACACTTTATTGGCATTGGCGGATGTTCTATGAGCGGCATTGCCATGATCTTAAAAAACTTGGGGTTTACTGTCCAGGGTTCGGATATCAAACATTCGTCTTTTACCGACACACTGGACCACAGCCACATTCCCTATACCATCGGCCAATGTGCGGAAAATGTGGCAAATGCAGATCTCATCGTGTATTCTGCTGCTATTAAACCCACCAATCCAGAATACGCCTATGGGGTGGAGCACAACATTCCCATGTTAGAGCGCTCGGAGATGCTGGGCATCATCTCCAGCAGCTATCATCACGTGCTATGTATTGCAGGCTGTCATGGGAAAACCACCATTACTTCCATGATGGGATTAATTGCCCAGGACGCCAATTTAGATGCCACAGTACATGTGGGAGGCATTGTAGATTACATGGGCGGCGGTGTCAAACTGGGCCATTCGGACATCTTCATCACCGAGGCCTGTGAGTACGTGAAGAGCTTTTTGACCCTCAACCCCAATTACATCATCATCAACAACATCGATGACGATCACCTGGACTGTTATCGTGATATTGACGAAATTGTTCAAACTTTTGAAAAATTTGTATCCCTGCTGCCGGCAGATGGCATTTTGTTTGCCAATATGGACGATCCCTACACAAGGCAGGTAGCAGGTAGGTGCAGCCATCAGGTGGTAACCTATGGCTTGCAGCCCGAATACGACTACTATATCGATCATATCTCCTATAACGATCTGGGGTTTCCCAGCTTTGATGTCTATCGCAAGGGAGAGCTTTTAGGGCATATTTCCCTCAACGTCCCGGGAAGTTATAATGCCCTCAACGCGCTGGCAGCCATTGGGGCAGCTACCGAAGGCTTTCACATACCCTTCAGCGCTATCCAGACGGCACTGAGCGGATACCACTTGGCGGCTCGCCGGTTTGAGTATGTGGGGGAAATGAAGGGAATGAAGATCTTTCACGATTACGCCCACCATCCCAGCGAGATTTCCGCACTCATGGACGCGGCATCTAAATATCCCCACAAGAATCTCTATGTGCTTTTCCAGTGCAACTCATATACCAGAGCCAAGACGCTAAAGGAAAAGTACGGCAGATGTTTTTCTCTTGCATATGAAGTGCTGGTGCCGGATATCTACCCTGGTAGGGATATCGATAAGGGTGAGATTCACGCCACCGATCTGGTAGAGGAGATCAACAAGAACTCTTCCAACGCTAAATACCTCCCCACCTTTGAGGATATCAAAGAATATCTGCAAAAGAATGCCCAAGCTGGAGATCTATTGGTCACCTTGGGTTCTGGAGATGTCAATCGCCAGCAGCTCATCTTTTTAAATCCATAATGTGTAAAACATATCGATTATTTCTCAGGCTGTGATTTGAAACTCACGGCCTATTTTTTATGAATTTGAGATCCCATAATCCCCCAACTTTCAAAATAAATTCTTAACGACAGCTCGTTTATGATTTCCAATTACATTCTTTTTTTCAAAATTTTTCTATTTTTTACTGTACATGATTTTGACTAGAACATCCTGCTTTTTTTGAAATTTAGGTATTTTGTGTGCCTTTTGTGGCACAATAACGAAAAATATAAAAAAAATGTGATATAACTTACACTATATCAAATGTACATTGTGAACTGTGCCGCCTAATTATCTTATAATTTTAAGTAAGAACCACAAAGGAGGTGGGGTCTATATGAAGCCATATCATAAAATTTTAAAAGAGCTTCGTGAAGATCATGACTTAACACAAAAACAGGTAGCAGAAATTATTCACACTACGCAGCAGGTCTATTCCAGATATGAGAACGGTAGTAATGAACTTCCCATACGCCATTTAGTATCACTTGCCCAATACTATAAAGTCTCCACAGACTATATTCTAGGTCGGTGTTCAAAAAAATAGTTCTGATTTTAAAAACAGCCGAACTAGTTCGGCTGTTTAAGCTTTTCATTGCCATTTAGCTAATAGGCGTTAACCTTTTGCATTTATAAGTAAAATGCCCAAGGTCTTACACACCGATTTCATCCTAGCGATGCCACGAGCATAACTCTACGCATGGTATTGTTTCTTTCTTATGTTGCAGTGCTACTTTATGATAGGGGAAGGCTGCGCATTGTTTACCACAGAGTTAGGGGGGACGGATTTCGTGAGCCACACATTGCCGCCGATGACAGAACCTCTGCCGATGACCGTATCGCCACCCAAAATCGTCGCACCTGAGTAGATGATAACATCGTCTTCAATGTCGGGGTGTCTTTTTACGCCTTTTATAGGGTTGCCCTGGTCATCTAATTCAAAGCTCTTGGCCCCTAAGGTAACCCCTTGGTATATCTTGACGTTTTTGCCGATGGTGCAGGTCTCCCCTATCACCACGCCCGTTCCGTGGTCGATGAAGAAGTACTCGCCAATGGTAGCCCCTGGGTGGATGTCAATCCCCGTGGCCTGGTGAGCCAATTCAGACATGATTCGGGGAATGATAGGCACCTTTAAGGTGAAGAGCCTGTGGGCCAGCCGGCGTACGGTAACTGCCTCAATGGAAGGATAGCTGAGTAAAATCTCGTCTAAATAGATGGCGGCTGGATCTCCGTTGTACGCAGCAACGAGGTCTGTGGATAGCACCTCTCTAATGCTAGGCAGGCTGTTCATAAACTGGATAGTAATCTCATCTGCCTTTTGAGCACACTGGTCACATCCACTTTTCTGTTGCTTCTCACATTGGTTGGTGAGCACCTCTTGGATAATCTCCTCCAGCAAGATCGCCGCTTTATTGACCTGCTCCGCCACCAAAAAGCCCATATATCCCTCTTCCACCAGTTTATTCTCATAGATGTTGGGAAAGAGAGCGGCCTTTAGGTGATCTAGCAGGCTTGTGACTCTCCCTTTGAGCCCAAAACCGGTAACTGCCTGTTTGAGTATTTGGTGCCGGTTGATGTGGGCGATGCTGTCAGCCACAGATAGCGACTGCGTATTGATCCATTCGGAAACTTTCATATCTGTACTCCCTCTTCTTATTTTGCTTTTTTTCCTATAGTATGATATACTTTAAACTCAAGCCTATTATTTGGCATTGCTGGTTTATGGCACGCTATTTTTGAGCTCATGATGTCTCCATTGCCTCTGCTACGCGGCAATATGGGGGAGCATCTGGCTGT